>JBLHMX010000053.1:0-15245 GCA_047622625.1 Paracoccaceae bacterium
CCGCGCAATTCCACGCGATCACCATCTGACATCGCTTGGATTATTTCGTCGAAAATTGTCGATACAATTCTCTCAACGTCACGCTGATACAGATGTGGATTTTCAGCGGCAATTTTTTCAACCAGTTCCGAACGGATCATTTAGTCGCCCTCCCCAATGAGCTGCTGGTGCCGTTAACACCAAATTCAACTTGTTGTACGAGAGTTTGGCAGAAAAAACTCTGTCAGGGAATAGAGCGGCCCCATTCGAAGGGCAGAAAACACGGTCTAACATGCTGTTTGCGGGGAAAAAATTCAATAATAGGCAGCCAAGGCCACAATTCGTTCGAAAAAATCGATATTTCAAATTGTTGTCCAGCGGTTCTGCCAACCCGATTCGCAACGAAAAACGGCCCCGCTATGGGGGCCGCATTCAATTCATATTCAAGATTGGAAAGGCTCTATTCCGTGTCTTGGCTTTTCAGCGCAGCGCCAAGGATATCACCAAGCGAGGCACCTGAATCTGACGACCCATACTGCTCCACTGCTTCTTTTTCTTCGGCGATTTCACGCGCTTTGATCGAAAGACCAAGGCGGCGTGAAGCTTTATCTATGCTGGTCACGCGTGCATCAACATGATCGCCAACCGAGAAACGCTCGGGGCGTTGTTCGGCACGGTCACGCGACAAGTCGGAACGTCGGATGAAAGCCTTCATGCCGTCATATTCAACTTCGATGCCACCATCTTCGATCGATGTAACAGTCACGGTTACAACCGCGCCGCGCTTAACACCGGAAGTGGCATCCACAAACGGATCGCCTTCAAGTGCTTTGATCGAAAGCGAAATACGCTCTTTATCTGTATCAACATCGGTGACAATCGCACGAACCATGTCGCCCTTACGATAATCTTCCATCGCTTCTTCGCCGGAACGGTTCCAATCCAGATCGGATAGGTGAACCATGCCGTCAATGTCGCCATCAAGACCGACGAACAGACCAAACTCGGTGATGTTCTTAACTTCGCCCTCAACTTCGGTGCCCACAGGGAAAGTGGTTTCAAAGTTCTCCCAAGGATTGCCCTGAGTTTGTTTAAGGCCAAGCGAAACACGACGCTTCGTGCTGTCGATTTCCAGGATCATCACTTCAACTTCTTGCGAAGTAGACACGATTTTGCCTGGGTGGATGTTTTTCTTAGTCCAGGACATTTCCGAAACGTGAACCAAGCCTTCAACACCCGGCTCAAGTTCAACAAATGCGCCGTAATCGGTGATGTTGGTCACGCGACCTGTATGCGTTGTTTCCAAAGCGTATTTGCCAGCAACCAGCGACCAAGGATCATCTTCCAACTGCTTCATACCAAGGCTGATGCGGTGGGTTTCTTTGTTGATCTTAACGATCTGAACTTTGATCGTTTCGCCAATTGTCACGATCTCGGATGGGTGGTTAACCCGACGCCAAGCCATGTCAGTGACGTGCAACAAGCCGTCAACACCGCCCAGATCGACAAATGCGCCGTATTCGGTGATGTTCTTAACCACACCGTCAACGGTGTCGCCTTCGCCCAGATTGCCAACGATTTCGGCCCGCTGTTCAGCGCGGCTTTCTTCAAGGATGGCGCGACGTGAAACAACGATGTTGCCCCGACGACGATCCATTTTCAAGATCTGGAAAGGTTGCGCCATGCCCATCAAAGGGCCGGCATCGCGCACGGGGCGCACATCAACTTGGGAACCCGGCAAGAACGCAACTGCGCCGCCAAGGTCAACCGTAAAGCCGCCTTTAACACGACCAAAGATCGCGCCTTCGACACGCTCTTCTTTTTCGGCTGCTTTTTCAAGACGATCCCAGGCTTCTTCGCGCCGGGCTTTGTCGCGGCTTACAACCGCTTCGCCACGGGCGTTTTCGACCCGCTCCAAAAATACCTCAACCGTATCGCCAACTTCAATTTCGGCGTCCTGACCGGGGCTTGCAAATTCTTTAAGATCGACGCGGCCTTCCATTTTATAGCCGATGTCGATGATGGCCTGTCCGGCTTCAATCGCCAGAATAGTGCCTTTGACGACAGAACCCTCGTCGGGGGTATCAAGTTCAAAACTCTCGTTTAGAAGGGCTTCAAACTCGTCCATACTTGCAGATGCAGACATGTAAATATATTTCCTTTTCAGTGCTTTGGCTGGCCAAACGGACGTATCCGCCGGACTTGAGGTTTCAGTTGAGTGAAGCTGTGCCAAAAAAACGACAAAGGGCCGGTTTTAGTCCCGACCCTGCATTGTTCTTTTTATATTGGTCACCGCTTCGGTAACAGCGGCGTCTATAGTTGGTTTTTGACCCTAGTTCAAGGGACTATGACGATGCAACGATCAGGGGCAGGAAACCTCAATCTGGACGTAACTGTAGCTGCGGCTCATCATCGTATTTGGCACGATCAAACCGGGCAAAGGCACGCAGCCTGTAAATCGATGAATAATCCGAAAACCTGTTGTGTCCAGACGGATTTCCTTGGTCGGAGCTTTACGAAATTTAGGATTGTCATAACTTAAAAACACCACATGCGGGGTAATCCGGCCGTTGTGTTTTTTATTATCCACACGTTGAATGTCTATTCTTAAACCACTGACCACAACGATTTGGTGTTTGTGGTTTTTTTGCTTGGCTTCAGCAAAACCCGGTACCGCCATTAATGATAAAAGTAAGACAGTAAGAATACTGGATTTATACATATCGGCCCTAAAATTTAAGTTGTTTGCAGATGAAGTACTACAGTTTTTTTGGGGCGTAAACTCTGGCTACTAGCTTGACGGCTTCTGAAACAGCATTTTCAATGGTCATATCTGATGTGTCGATTTTGATGGCATCCGTTGCCGCTTTCATCGGTGCTTCAGCGCGGTTCTGGTCCCGTTCATCTCGCGCTCTGACGTCGGCCAGAACTGTTTTGAATGTGGCGCTGTCGCCAAGTTCTGAAAACCGTCTTTGCGCCCGAACTTCCGCAGAGGCTGTCACAAATAACTTCACGTCTGCATCCGGGCAAATCACCGTGCCAATATCCCGACCATCCAACACCGCGCCACCGTCACGGCGGGCAAACCGTTGTTGAAATTCCAATAAGGCCGCGCGAACTTCTGGGATTACAGCAATTTTTGATGCTGCGTCCGCTGCTTTGGCGCTGCGCAAATCGGCGCGCGCTAAATCTTCTATGGCCAAGCCCATTGCTACAGCAATGGGATCACCACCAGCAGCCAACACCCCGACTGCGCGGTACAACAATCCAGTATCAAGGTGGGCGAAGTTAAAATGCGCAGCAACGGCTTTTGAGATTGTTCCTTTGCCTGCAGCAGCAGGACCATCAATCGCGACTGTAAACTGCATTTTCACCCCTTCTTTTTGCAAATTTGCGCGCGCCAAGTGTAATCCACGTCAGCGAATCTATCCATCGATCACGCCAACTTTCGCCGACGTAAAACCAACAGACCAAATACAATCACGGCTGAAACAACCAATGCCACGAATTTCGACATGGTCGCCCCGCTGGCAAGTGACACCAGAGTTTCGGGTAATTGATCGCCAGGAAACTGCAACATTTGCCGAACTAAAGCATTTTCCCAATAGTCAAAACCAGCATAGGCGAAAGGCGGAACCGCAACAAACGCCCGAAGTAACGGTTCGCTGACTTGGGTTAAGTGAAGAATAATTATGGCCAAAACCATAGTTAGCAAAGCTGGAAAAACTGCGTCGATCCGCAGGACAGTATTCAGATAATATTCTGTCCCTGCAGGTGTCAAAGAGCTAAGAAAGGCCTGCGCCTCGGCATAGCTGTACCCAGCCGAGCGGAAATCAAACGACAACAAACCGCCAGACATTTGGCGCAGAACAATCCCAGATGTATAGCCAAGTGCACCGTAAACAATAACGGTTAGGCCGACTAAAACCCAGAATAATTGCGCGCGCCGTGTCATTTTAGCCCTTTTGGTTGTTGCGCACAATTTGCGCGCCGAGTCCTGCCATCAGGCTTTCAAATACCGGAAACGAGGTGGCAACTGGCCCGCCGTCATCAACACTTACCGGCTTTTTGGCGGCCATCCCTAAACACAGAAACGACATGGCAATGCGGTGGTCCAGATGCGTTGTGCAAGTTGCGCCGCCGGGAACCGCCCCTGGCCCCATGCCGTGCACGATCAAGGTATCCTCTTCTTCTTCAACGGTAACACCACAAGCTTCAAGCCCGCGCGCCATCGCATCAATTCGGTCGCTTTCCTTGACGCGCAATTCTTTGACGCCATGCATCACGGTTTTGCCTATAGCGTTGGCGGCAACCACCGCGAGGATCGGAAATTCGTCGATCATCGAGGCGGCGCGGTCGGGTGGCACTTCAATGCCTTTGAGGTCGGAAAACTTCGCCCGCAAATCGGCCACAGGTTCACCGCCCGCAACCCGCAGATTTTCAAACACCAGATCGGCACCCATTTCTTGTAGGGTGGTAAACAGGCCAGCGCGCGTCGGGTTAAGCCCGATATTTGGCACCAAGACGTCTGAGCCTTCGACTATCAAAGCCGCACTTACCGGAAAGGCTGCTGAACTTGGATCACGCGGAACAACGATATCCTGCGCCACCAATTCTGGTTGACCCTTCAGCGTTATCACATTGCCCTGGGCGGTTTTTTCGCTGGAAATATCGGCCCCAAAGCCTGCCAGCATCCGTTCGGTATGATCGCGCGTGGCTTCGGCTTCAATAACTTGAGTTTCACCGATGGTATTTAGTCCTGCAAACAGCACTGCCGATTTCACCTGAGCCGAGGGTACCGGTAATGTGTAGCGCACTGGCACCGGGTTTTTCGCGCCAACCAAAGTAAGTGGCAAACGCCCGCCGCTCCGTCCGTAAGATTGGGCACCAAACAACGTCAAAGGATCAGTTATCCGACCCATAGGGCGCGATCGCAAGCTGGCATCACCCGTGAAAGTCGCAGTAATATCAGTTGTCGCCATCACGCCCATAATAAGACGCACACCCGTGCCCGCATTCCCGCAATTGATGACTTCGTCGGGTTCGGCAAAACCACCGACACCAACGCCGTTAACTTGCCATTCACCGTCGCCTAAACGTTCAACTTGCGCGCCAAAAGCTTCCATAGCTTTGGCAGTATCCAGCACGTCCTGACCTTCCAACAACCCGGTGATGTTGGTTTGTCCAACAGATAACGCGCCTAGAATTAGCGAACGGTGCGAAATGGATTTGTCGCCGGGTACGTTTGCTACGCCCTTCAAAGGGCCGGACTTGCGTGAGGTCATTGGAATTTGGGTTTCGTGGCCGGACATGGGTGTTCTTCCTGTTCAATCTTAATCGCGTGATAAAGCAAGCCGGCTGTAGGGTCCATTCCTGTCGATCACTAAGAACAGCAAGAATCACACCCGTCGAAATGTTAGATAATGCGGTGTGCGGTCTTCTCGGATGGCTTTGATTTCATAGCGGGTGGAAATCCAGTCGCTCCACGGCGTGCGCCAATCTTCCGGGCCTTCGGCCAACCATTCAAAGGCCGGATGACTATGCATTTGTTCCAGTGTCTGGCGAACATAGTCTTTGATGTCTGTGGCAACCCGCAGGATGGCACCGGGCTTCAATACTTCGGCAAGCGGGTCTAGAAATTCGGGATTTACGAACCGTCTGCGATGATGACGTGCCTTGGGCCAAGGGTCAGGATACAGCAGAAAAGCCCGGTCAATCGAGGCGGATGGTAGAACATCAAATAAATCGCGAGCATCCCCAGGATGTATCGCCACATTGCTAACGCCAGCCGCTCGGATTTTCCCCAACAGCATCGCGATGCCATTAATGTAAGGCTCGCAGCCAATAATGCCGACATTGGGATGTGTTCCTGCCTGATGCACCATGTGTTCGCCGCCGCCAAAACCGATTTCCAGCCAAACTGGCCGTTGATCCTGAAACAGGGCTTTAGGGTCGATCTTCACCCGTTCAGGGTTATCGTCCCAACTAACATTGTGTACGGACAAATCGCCAAGGTCTTCCGACATATATCCGACTTGAGATTTACGCAGACCCTTGCCTTGTCGACGCCCGTAAAAGTTTCGCCAAGGTGCGCCGGTAGGGGCGTTGCCGTTGTTCACCGTCATTTACCTCATCGCTTTCCCCGTTTTAGCCGGGAAATACTTAAACTGCAGCTTTCAGCGCTTCTACCAGATCAGTGTTTTCCCAGGAAAACCCGCCATCCGCTTCGACGGCCCGACCAAAATGCCCGTAGGCAGAGGTGCGTTGGTAAATGGGACGGTTAAGGCCCAGATGTTCGCGAATACCGCGTGGAGTCAAATCCATCACTTGGGCGACGGCTTTTTCAATTGCGGTTTCACTGACTTGGCCGGAGCCGTGTGTGTCGGCATAGATCGACAAAGGCTTCGCCACGCCGATAGCATAGGCCAACTGCAAGGTGCAGCTTTCGGCCAAACCTGCCGCCACAATATTCTTCGCCAAATATCGCGCGGCATAAGCGGCCGAGCGATCCACTTTCGTAGGATCTTTACCAGAAAATGCGCCGCCACCATGTGGGGCAGCACCCCCGTAAGTATCGACAATAATCTTGCGTCCGGTCAGGCCTGCATCACCATCGGGCCCGCCGATTACAAACTTGCCAGTTGGGTTCACATGCCATTCGGTTGCGGATGTAATCCACGCTTGGGGCATGACTTCACGAATATAGGGTTCAACAACTGCACGTACGTCTTGCGAGCTCATGGTTTCATCCATGTGCTGAGTGGATAGAACAATCGATGTCGCTTCGACCGGTTTGCCATTTTCATAGCGCAGCGAAAGTTGTGATTTGGCGTCAGGCCCAAGTGTTGGTTCTGTGCCGTTTTTACGAACTTCGGCCAGCCGTTTTAGAATTGCGTGTGAATAATGGATGGGGGCTGGCATCAATTCCGGCGTTTCGCGAACAGCATAGCCAAACATGATGCCCTGATCGCCGGCACCTTCGTCTTTGTCGCTGGCGGCATCTACCCCTTGGGCGATATCGGCAGATTGTTCGTGCAGGTAATTGTGCACGTCCATCGTTTCCCAATGAAACCCGTCTTGCTCATAGCCAATGTCGCGCACGCAATCTCGAACGATGCTTTCGACGCTGTCTATCACGGCTTGAGGTCCTCGGACTTCACCGCCAACAACAACCCTTTGGGTGGTGGCGAATGTTTCGCAAGCGACGCGGGAATAAGGATCTTCGCGAAGGAATGCATCCAGAATGCTGTCGGAAATACGGTCGCATACTTTGTCAGGATGACCTTCAGAAACGGATTCCGAAGTGAACAGGTAATTTTGGCGGGACATGGTATGCTCCAAATAGGTTATTCCGCCACGTCAGGAAGCCGTTGTAGCGGGAAGGTCAGAACGGGATATGCCCGCGTTGCAAGCGGGTCAATCTTTAATTGCGTCTTCGTATAATCAGCAAAGAACCGAGTCCCAAAAGCAGCACAATCGCCAGCGGCCAATCGCCGGTTTTGTAATAGGGCGTCGCACTTTGCGCCGTGGGCAGCCTGGCATCAAGATGCCCTGCCATCCCCATTGCCAGTTGATCTGTGATCCGGCCCTTGGGGTCAATCACGGCAGATATTCCAGTGTTGGCTACTCGGACAAGCGGCAGCCCTGTTTCAATCGCCCGCATTCGCGCTTGAACCAAATGTTGTTGCGGCCCCGCAAGTTGACCGAACCAAGCATCATTGGTGATTTGCAATATCCAGTCGGGGCGGATTTCTGATCGCGACAGATGAGGAAATATCGCTTCGTAACAAATTAGAGGCAGAACTTTCCCAAGGGTGCCTAGGTCAATCAACGCATTCGTATTTCCAGATGAAAATCCACCGCCGTCCTTTGCTGCTAAACCGTTAACGCCAAAGCGGCTTAGCAATTCGCCAAAAGGAATATATTCACCAAATGGCACCAAATGGGTTTTGTCGTAGATCGCGATTACCTGACCGTGCTCGCCAAGCACGGCCATCGAGTTATAAAACCGACGCCCGTCAATTCGCCTTGCGCCAATGACGACCGGAACGCCTCGCGAGGCCGCAATAATATCGCGCTGCAGGTCAGGTTCGTCTTCCAACCAGAAAGTTACAGACGCTTCGGGCCAGATAATGAGGTCTGGCAACCGCTCTGAAGGGGCTGCTGTTAGTTCTAGTTGGCGGCGAAAGAAACCATTGGCAAAGCGTGGGTTCCATTTTTGGTGCTGGGGAGCGTTAGGTTGAATAAGACGAATAATTGCCGGATCGGTTGCGGGTCTTTGTGGCGTGTTTGTATTGTTAAGGCTAAGACCAAAACCAGCGGCCAGAAGGGCGACCACAAGTGCTATGCCAGTTCGCCGTCTGCGGAACATCAGCGGTAGTGCGACAATCATTAGCGCAAACGCCCCTAACCCATGCGGGCCGATGAAGGCGGCAAGTTGGTCAAAGGGTGTATCCAGCCAGATATATCCCAATAGCCCCCAGGGAAAACCGGTGAGTGCGTAAGATCGTAGAAGCTCGGCCAAACCAAGTGCTACAACCAGACCACACAGTCGTTGCGCGCGCGTGCGGCCCAATCCGGCCAAGCCAAAACCCAATGACCAGAACAAGGCAAGCCCACCAACAAAAAGAACCAGCGCGAAAGGGGCCATCCAGGCGTGGCGTTCTGGTTCTACCAAAAACGGCTCCACAATCCAGAACATCGTGGCGCCAAAATAACCAATGCCAATCGCCCAACCGAACCACGCGGCAGGTTTCCAAGTTTGGATTGCACGGAAAGCAAAAACCGTTAAAAACAGCGCGATAAGGCTGGCATACACAATCGACCAAGGCGCATGGCCCAAGCCAATTCCGGCCCCCAAGGCAACTGCAATCAAGAAGCGCGTGGGCGGTGAACGACGCTGAAACCAGTCTTTCACTTAGCCCGCCAATTTGCCGGGCATGCACACCTTTAGGCGTTTTATGCGGCGTGGATCGGCTTCGACTACTTCAAATTCTATGCCACTTTCATGTTTGATAACCTCGCCGCGCACCGGCACATGGCCGCTTAATACAAAGACCAATCCGCCAAGTGTTTCGGTTTCGTCGTCGTCTGAGCGGTCTAAAAGGGTGATCCCTATTTCGGTTTCAAAATCTTCCAGCGGTGTTTTGGCAAGGGCCAAATATGCGCCTGTATCTTCTTTAACCCAGAAATCACCTTCTTCTTTGTCGTGCTCGTCTTCAATTTCGCCGATAACCTGCTCGATCAGGTCTTCGATAGTTACAAGCCCATCGACGCCGCCGTATTCATCAATGACCAAGGCCATGTGGATGCGGCTGGTTTGCATTTTCTGCAGCAACACACCAATGGGCATTGATGGGGGCGCAAATAGCAAGGGGCGCATAATGGCGCGAATATCAACAGCAGTCTCTTCACTGGCAAACCCGTGACGCAACGCCAAATCTTTTAGGTGAACAAACCCGATCGGGGTATCCAGAGTTTCATCGAAAACTGGCAGTCGCGTCAGCCCGCTTTCGCGGAATATACTGACCAAAGCATCAAGACCTGTTTCAACAGCAACCGACATAATATCAGCCCGCGGCACAGCCACGTCTTCAACGCGCACTCGATTAAGGTTTGCCATGCCACCAACTGGTGACAGCGAATGGCCGTTGCTTTCTAGATTGACGCCGTCGGAACGACCAAAACCCCACCCATTGGCAGAGGTTGCATTGCCGAACAGACGGGCGAAAAACCCCGGTTGTGTTTCGGCTTTTTCTTCTTGCGCGCTTTGCGCTGCGCTAGAAGATCCGTCTAATGTGTCGCTCATGGCTCCTAATCCAAAAATCGCCCTAAATCATGGGCTTGTGTTAATATGGGTTCTTGATACCCAGACTTGCAAGTATCTTGACCTC
Organism: Paracoccaceae bacterium; assembly: GCA_047622625.1. Lineage (GTDB taxonomy): Bacteria > Pseudomonadota > Alphaproteobacteria > Rhodobacterales > Rhodobacteraceae > UBA5972. Next base: position 9,873 of record JBLHMX010000053.1, read on the forward strand.
GAAACCTTCTATCAGGGCTGCATCTTTTTGCCGAATATGGTCAAAACCCAACAGATGTAAGGTTCCATGCACCAAAAGATGGCTTACGTGGTCACTGAATGTCTTGTTTTGCGCATGTGCTTCGGCCCGACATGTTTCGTACGCGATGGCGATATTGCCAAGTTCGCCCGTTGATGGGGCGCTGGGCATGTCACCATCATTTTCAGCCGCCAGGTCAATTTCTGGCCAAGACAGCACATTTGTTGGTGTCGGTTTGGCGCGAAAATCGGCGTTTAGGGCAGCGATACGCTGATCATTACAGCCCAACAGCGCTATTTCATATTCAGTTGGATCAAGGCCAAATCCGTGCAAACTAGCGGCGCAAACTTTGTCGGCCAGATCAGCCAAATTGACCGAAAGCCATTGATCATCTTCGATCACCGCATCAACAAAATCATCCATTGGATTTGTTTGAAGCCTCATAAGCGCGAATGATCCGCGCCACCATTTTGTGGCGTACCACGTCTTTGGCCGTAAACCGTGTGAACCCGATGCCCTTAACTTCGCGCAATATCTTTTCCGCTTCGATCAAGCCTGACGGTTGGGATCGCGGTAAATCCACCTGTGTCATGTCACCAGTGATGGCCATCCGCGAGCCTTCGCCAAGGCGGGTCAGGAACATTTTCATCTGCATGGATGTGGCGTTTTGTGCTTCATCCAGCACGACAAAGGCGTTTGACAATGTACGGCCCCGCATGAACGCCAGCGGCGCAATTTCGATGCGCTTTTCTTCCAAAAATTTTGCCAATTGCCGCCCAGGCAAGAAATCGTTCAGTGCGTCATATAGCGGCTGCATATAGGGGTCGACTTTGTCTTTCATGTCACCGGGTAAAAACCCAAGCCGTTCGCCGGCTTCAACAGCTGGGCGCGCCAGCAGGATGCGATCAACGTGACCTTCGATAAACATTGAAACTGCAACCGCGACTGCCAGATAGGTTTTGCCTGTACCCGCCGGACCAAGCCCGAAGACCAGTTCGTGTTCGAAAAGATTGCGCACATATTCGGCTTGCATGGTTGTGCGTGGTTCAACTGATTTTTTTCGAGTCTTAATTTCGATCTTGCCACCGCGAAACATTTCCAACTGATCACCACCTTTGTCACCTTTTATGGGTGCGCTAAACCTAATGGCGGCGTCCACATCTCCGGGTTCAACCGTGCGGCCCGTTTCCAAGCGCGAGTAAAGAGCGTTCAGGGTGGCCGCGGCGCGGTCCAAAGAAATGGCCTCACCGATCAGCGCCAACGCGTTGCCGCGACGCACGATTTGCACCTCAAAAGCCTGCTCAATTTGGGCGAGGTTGCGATCAAATTCGCCGCAGAGATCAATCAACAATCGATTGTCAGGAAATTGCAACTGCGTTTCTACAGGCTCCGCATGCGGAGTTGCCTGCTGTGCGGCTGTATTCGCAGCATCTTGCGTAGGGGCGGATGTCGCCAATTAAAACTCCGTTAGTTGGTAGGATTTCAAGTCAGTTTGGCCGAACTGGCCGACAAGCGCCACGCCATGCACAAATATTTGTCGCACGACAAGCGAAAACGGACCACCAGTTATCCAGCGGTCCGTTTGGCAAAGAACTATACGTAATGGATGTTGAATTTGGTTCAAAGCGGATCAGGCACCCAGTTCTTAAACTTGCCGACAGTTGTACCGGGTGCGCCGATGCCCGAACAAACAGGCTTGCCATAACGATCTAGACGCTGAGACAGATACCCTTCAGCCCCGTCATCAATGATCCAATGGTCGCAGCCATGAGGATCGATCCAGATGCCTGCTTTCATCTTGCTTAGGTGATCGGTGTCATAGCCAAGATCGACCGTTTTGTCGTATTTTTCGCAAGCTGATAATGCCAGACCCGCGCTTAAAATCACGATTGTATGTGTAAGTTTCATCTTTTGTGCCCGCCTATCTTATGCAAATGACTTCAACACGGCGGTTACGTTGTTTACCGTAACGTGTCGCGTTGGTTGCGATTGGTCGACGTTCGCCAAATCCGCGAATGGAAACGACCTTTGCCCCGACCGAAGCTGCGATTTTCGCAACAGCGTTGGCTCGACGCGCTGACAAACCCATATTATAGGCGTCTGACGCATCGCTATCGGTGTGGCCATAAACTGAAAAGGCGGTTGCCCCAGCGCTGCGAAAAAAGTCTTGCAAGCGCGCTGTATTTGCGGCGTTGATAAAATGCTTATCGACGGCAAACAATTGGTCGCCACTTTCGACTAAACAGGCATTCACCCGCTGACAAACTGGAATACCATCGCGGGTTACGTTTGGAGTCATAAAACCTTCCCAACCATCGTCCATAACCCAGTGTTCGCATCCATCAGGATCAACCCAAACACCCGGAATATAACGCTGGCTGTGGCCGTTCTTATGCCCTGCCATAACTGCGGTACTAAATAGCAATAGGCCAAGCGCGGCAATCGCACTGGCTTTTGCGGCCTTCATTAAACGTGGAAACACTGTCATCGTCCTTTGCCTATAATCGTCACTCGGGCGCACTGGTTGCCCCAGCTACTCTGCCTCCACCCATTATTGCTTAAAACTCTATCAAATTTGGTGGTTTTGTGAAGGATTAAATGGCGGAATTATCCACAGGTTAGGAAACAATTTGCGATACGTTGCTTGATTGTGCCGCGATCTAGCTAGTTTCATTGCATAGATTGCAGGTTGGCACAATTTTGCCACATCATTTAGGCAGCTAAATAACTTGCCCCATTAACGAATTCCGACCCGAAGAAGTGATTCTAACGGGCAGGATTTTCCCAATACTAGCGGTGTCGTGATCTGCATGTACAGCATGTAGGTGTTCGGATTTACCAACCAACTGGCCGGGATCGCGGCCAGGTTTTTCAAATAGTACGTGCGCAATTTGCCCAACCATTGCATCCTGTGCAGCCTTTTGTTGGGTTGTTAATAGAGTCTGCAATCGCGCCAGACGGTCAGACTTATCCACATCTGTGACCGGGTCTTTTTCTGCGGCTGGGGTGCCTGGTCGCGGCGAATATTTAAAGCTGTAAGCCTGACCGTAATTAACAGTTTCGACCAGCGCCATGGTGTCTTGAAAATCCGCTTCACTTTCGCCCGGAAAGCCAACGATAAAATCACCCGACAACAACAAACCTGGGCTCGCTGCGCGAATGCGTTCGATCACTGTTAGATAACTTGCTGCGGTGTGTTTGCGGTTCATTGCTTTTAGTATTTTGTCGCTGCCAGATTGAACAGGTAAATGCAGATAGGGCATCAGCTTTTCAACATCACCAAAGGCGTCGATCAGATCATCCTGCATGTCATTGGGATGTGAGGTTGTGAACCGTATACGTTCAAGGCCATCAACTTTGGCCAATTCGCGAATTAGCCGCGCCAATCCCCAATCACCGTCATCAGCTGCGCCAAGATAGGCATTCACGTTTTGACCAAGCAACGTGATCTCGGCCACGCCACGTTCCACAAGATCGCGCGCTTCGGAAAGAATGCGTTCAGTCGGGCGGCTAACTTCGGCGCCGCGGGTATAAGGCACGACACAAAACGCGCAAAACTTATCGCAACCTTCTTGCACGGTCAGAAATGCCGAGGGTGCGCGGCGCATTCGTGGGCCACGCGCTGAATTTCGCCCGGGCAAATGGTCAAACTTGTCTTCTTCGGGAAAGTCGGTGTCGATAACTTTGGCGCCATCGTCAGCGCGTTTCGCCATCTCTGGCAACCGGTGATAGGCCTGTGGTCCAACAACAATGTCCACCAGCGGCTGGCGCTTTATAATTTCCGCGCCTTCGGCCTGCGCAACACAGCCGGTCACGCCGAATTTCATATCTGGTTTGGCGGTTTTCAGTTTCTTCAGCCGCCCAAGTTCGGAATATACTTTTTCCGCCGCCTTTTCGCGGATGTGGCAGGTGTTCAATAGAACTAAATCGGCCTGATCCGCCTGATCCGTGGTTTCGTAACCATCGGCCACCATCGCATCGACCATTCGCTCGCTGTCATAGACATTCATCTGACAGCCATAGGTTTTGACAAATAGTTTTTTGGGTTTAGACATCTGTTCACCTGATCTTAACCGCGGCGCGGTTTGATTTCAGCGCTGCTTTATACCTATAATTGACGACGCGCAATCAGCAGCCGCGCTTGCAAAACCCAAGTTTTGGCTTAAACCTAAAAGAAAAACGAACAGGCGCGTATTATGCTCTATCCCGATTTGCCAAGTTTCCTAGCGCAAGGCGCTGGAAAATTGTCTGCAGGGCCGGTTGGCGTGTTGTTGATGGAAGATCTTAGCGAAACTAATTCGACCATTCGCCATCATATCGGGCTTGGGCTTAGTAACATCATCGTTTTGGGAACGGACGCGCTGAAAATTTCACCTGAATTGCGGGGCAAAATCCATCACGTCGTATACGATCTTGGTGTCGACGACGCGATGCAAGACGCGATTAACCCGCTGATTGCCGCGCTGCCAGATCGTTGGTTTTATTACGGATACAACACCGAATACCTATTTTATCCTTTTTGCGAAACGCGCTCGATCGGCGAAGTGACCAAATTCGCAACGGAAGAGCGCCGCTCGTCAATATTGACCTATGTGATTGATCTTTACGCTGAAGACTTGGAAAACCACCCAAATGGCGTGTCCTTGCCTGCCGCGCATCTGGATAAATCAGGATATTACGCCCAAGCGCGTTGGCGCGATGGTGCTGATTTGGAACGCCAGTTGGAAATGTTTGGCGGTCTGCGCTGGCGGTTTGAAGAACATGTGGATTGGCAAAAGCGTAAAATTGACCGCATCGGACTTTTCCGTGCGCAAAAGGGATTAGAGCTGCGCGGCAATAACACTTTCAATATGGAAGAATACAACACCTATGCCTGCCCGTGGCATCACAATCTGACCGCGGCAATTTGTTCTTTTCGGGCGGCGAAATTCCTAAAAACCAACCCTGGCTCGTCAGAAGCTATTGATGCCTTCACTTGGCATAATTCTGAAAAATTCGCGTGGCATTCTCGCCAACTGCTGGATATCGGCCTGATGGAACCCGGCCAATGGTTCTGAAATCGATGTAAAATCTAGTCTATCGATTTTCATTGTTCCAAAAAAACTGTGCCCCGCGGCAATCTATTTGAAAGCCAGCAAAAAATCGGCAGCACGTCAGTAAGTAATTTTGCGCATGCGGATCACCACATCAACACTGGTAATTTCCATGCCTTCTGGAACGTCCGGCAGGCGTTCAAATCGCAATTGTTCTTTTGGTGCGTCGGTCAGCTCGCCCGTCTCTTCCCAGTAATAATGCGGGTGATCATCGACGCGCGTGTCGAAATAGGATTTGTTGCCGTCCATTGGTATTTCGATC
>JBLHMX010000054.1:0-14426 GCA_047622625.1 Paracoccaceae bacterium
TTTGCGCACATTTTAGAGTGTATCGGATCATGGTTCTGATCTAACCATCTGTGCCCTACATTTCAATTCCGAAATCATCATATTATCCGGTCTTAAGGTCTTTGGGATCAAAGCTCCGAATAATCCGCGCAAGTTTTGGTTCGCGTACCAGCATGGCGGCTTTTTTCGGGCTGAACCATTTTATTTTTCGCTGACCCTTTTCTTTGAAGTTCTTGCTTAGCTTTTTGACTTCCAAAGGAAAGATAAAAGCTTCGGCAGACGTGCGGTCGTTTGCTGGGTTTTCCCTATTATAGCGATAGCGACCAAGAGAAATGTCGTGAATTTTACCCTTTACACCGGCTTCTTCAAAGGCTTCTTGGGCGGCAGTGTCTTCAGGTGTTTTGCCGTCCAACGGCCACCCTTTTGGCACGATCCAGCGGCCTGATTTCCGACTGGTCACCAAAAGGACTTCGCATTTATTGTCTTTACGAGTGCGGAAACACAGCGCGGCATATTGCGTGGTTTCACCGGTTTTGCGAAGGACTTTCTTGCGCTTTTGCATGCCGCCCAGCTGGTGAATTCACCAGCCCCCTTGCCTGTTCGGACCACTTACGGTCTTCTGTTTTTCACGTTTCTAATAGATTGAACGCAGGGGCTGGCTTTGTCTAGTCTTAGCGTGCGGCGCGGCGGTCACGACGTGCAGACATTGGTTGGAAGGCCACAGCAACATGGGCGTCGCAATAAGGTTTGCCCTGTTGAACCGGATGGCCACAAAACCAAAAGTTTTCGGTTGCCGGATCGCCTACGGGCCATTTGCAAACCCGCTCAGTTAGTTCCATCAGGTTTAGCTGCTTGGCGGTTTTTTCGACTTCCTTAACGGTTGCCAAAGCTTCGGCACTGACTTCATTAGCCGAAGGTTGCGGAGGCAAGGGCTGACCCGCCTTGATAATCGGTCGGCGCAACGGCAAATGCACGGGTTTGGCCGCGGGTTCGGCCGCAACCACAGGTTCAACCTTTTTGGCCTTTGGTGCTGAAACCTTGGCCGCCGTGTCCTTAGCAGCTGGTTTTTCCTTGGTTGTTGGTTTGGCCGATGTTGTGGCGCGATTAGACAGGCCCAAGCGATGCACTTTACCGATCACTGCGTTGCGCGTAACGCCGCCCAATTCCTTAGCAATCTGGCTGGCAGACTTACCAGAGCCCCACATTGTTTTCAAAACGTCTACACGATCATCGGTCCAAGACATTGGTCTCTCCAAATATAAAACCGCGGCGGGAGTTTAAGCTCAACCAGCGCGGCAAATTTCATCGTCTCTATTGTAACACTCTAAGGCGCGGTTTCAAGGGGGCAAAGGGGTTAGCGTTGGATTTTACGTTTGTTGTGAAACGCTTCACGCCATGCCAGTAAAAAGGCGCCAGATAATATGATGCCACCGCCAAGCACGCTGATCCAATCGGGTGTCGTATGAAAAACCAGCATATCGTAAAAAGTTGCGAAGATCAGCATCGAATAGGAAAACGGTGCAGCAAAACTGGCATCGGCTGCGCGTAAAGATTGAATGAATAATGCCTGACCCGACACCATAATCACGCCGATGGCCGAAAGCATCAGCCATTGATACGGGGTTGGCGAGACCCAAAAGAAGCTGGCAACACTTATGGCGATTGCAAACCCCATAATATTGTTGATCGTTAATATCTGCAAAGGGGCCTCGCGCCCGGACAGTTTTTTGATGATGGTAATTTCAAGCCCCATGAAGGCGGCAGCAGCAAGGGCGAAAAAGGCGGCGATTTGAAAGCTGCCAAACCCCGGGCGCAGCAAGATCATCGCGCCAATCAGGGCTATGAATGCGGCCAGCCAACGATAGCGGCCGACTTTTTCACGCAGAAATACCGCGGCCAGTACCATGGCCACAACGGGGTTAAGAAACCCGATGGCAGTGGCGTCTGACACGGGGATCAGCGCAACAGCGGTAAACATCAAGGTCACGCCCGACCATCCGGCGATGGAGCGCAGCAAATGAACTTTGTAGGCCGGTTTGTGAAACGTTGGGCGCTTGATCGCCAAAACAAGCAATATTGTCAGCATAGCAAAGCCAAACCGCCCCGCAGAAATCTGAAAAGGATGCAATGGCGCGCCACCAATGCCTTGCCCCAAGGCTTTGGCAAGTATCGCCGTGATCGCAAACAAGGCAGACGCGCCGAGCATCATCAAGGCGGATCGAATTGGATTTTGCAAAGGATTGTTGGTCATGGCTGTCCAAGATTTGGCGTCCGGGTCACGTTGCGGACTGGCGGACCAATTGCAAGTCTGATTGTTAATGCCGACACGAAATTGACGGCTGAAACAAACCGAGCAAGGACGGTTAATGGATTTGTCTTCCGACTTTGCTTGGCGCTAGTAAAGCATTTTACATTTTCCAAGAAATCTAATTTCTGTCTGGCCCAGCGCGAGGCTCGGTATTTTTGCGATTGCCCAGCCCTTGGGCCTGCCATAAAGCTGAGGGATGAAATCCAACCCACAAATCATGCCTTGGTCGGGCCATTTAAAGGCAACGCTGCTGTTAGGCTTGCCCATCGTCGGCTCGCATCTGGCGCAAATGCTGATAACGCTGACCGATACAGTGATGATGGGTTGGTACGGCATCGACGAGCTGGCGGCGGTGGTTCTGGCTAGTTCGATCTTCTTTGTGTTGTTCATCGTAGGCTCAGGATTTGCCTTTGCCATAATGCCCATGGCAGCAAGCGCTGAAGGTGAGGGCGATACGAAACAAGTGCGCCGCGTTGTGCGCATGGGGTTGTGGATCTCGTTGATATATTGCGCAATCATGATGCCGCTTTTGTGGAATTTCGAGGCGATATTACTGGCCATCGGCCAAGCGCCGGAAATTGCGAAACTGGCGCAAACCTATATGCATGTTGTGCAATGGAGCATGTTTCCAGCCATGTTGGTCATGGTGTTGAAAAGTTATCTGTCGGCCCTTGAAAGGGTCAATCTGGTGCTCTGGGTCACGATATTGGCGGCGATCTTAAACGCTTTGGTGAATTACGCGTTGATCTTTGGTAATTGGGGATTTCCAGAAATGGGTGTGCGTGGCGCTGCAATTGCGTCAATTCTGTCGACCTTATTATCGTTTGGTTTCATTGCTTTATATGTTTATCTTTTACCAGAGCTGAAAGAATACGCCATTTTCACACGGTTCTGGCGGTCTGATTGGCCGGCGTTTTGGGAGGTGTTTCGCCTTGGCTGGCCCATCGGCGCGACGATGTTAGCGGAAACCGGATTATTTTCGGCGACAGCCATCTTGATGGGTTGGCTAGGTACAACCGAGTTGGCAACGCACGGCATCGCCATTCAAATCGCTTCGATGGCGTTTGTGATCTATCTTGGGTTTTCCACAGCAGGAACCGTACGCGCGGGGCGAGCTTTGGGCCGTGGTGATATTGCAGGGATCTGGCGGGTCGCAGTCACAGTGTTAGGCCTTCAACTGTTCGTTGCGGCGTTGGTAATTGTGATGTTCTTGGCCATTCCGGAGACGTTGATTGGTGCATTTTTAACCGATGGCAGCGTAGAAGCGTCAGACATCGTTGCTTACGGCGTCGGCCTATTGTTAGTCACCGCGTTGTTTCAAATTCCAGACGGTGTTCAAGTTGTCGCTCTGTCGCTTCTACGCGGCATTAAAGACACAAAGGTGCCGATGATCTTAGCAGTTATCAGCTATTGGGTAATTGGTATGCCTGTTGCTTATATATTGGGCTTTGTCTGGGGGTACGGTGGCGTTGGTATCTGGGCTGGATTAGTCATCGGGCTGACGGTTGCCGCTGTCACGATGCTTTGGCGGTTTGTCTGGTTGATGCGTAAAATGAACCGCTAAAACTGACTTTCAAGGAAATCCGCAATTTCCGTCAATGATGCGTCACTTTCTGGGATTTCTGGATAAAATTCAAACACATGCCACATACCTTCCCAAACACGAAGATCAACGGTTGCACCTGATTGGCGCATGACGTGTGCAAGGCGCACACAGGAACTTAACAACAAGTCACGCGTACCGGTTGTGATGAAACAGATTGGGAAATCTGGGCCAAACCTGCCGTAAATTGGTGATATTTCAGGATTGCGCAAGTCCTGGTTCGGTACATAAAGCGCCTCAACTTCTGTAATCCGGTCGGGCGACAACATTGGATCGTTGCAGGTTTCGGCAAGGGCGGTTTCGCCGCGACTGCTAATATCTGTAGCCGGGGAAAATAGGGCCGCAGCCTTTGGTGTGGCCAGCCCTTGGGCGCGCAATCGGTGACACAAAGCCAAGGCCAGATTGCCACCAGCAGACTCGCCTGCCAGAAGGGTTTCGGGGCAATCGGCCAGAACGGCATTTGCGACGGCCTCAATGTCATTTAACGCAGCCGGAAAGGGATGTTCGGGTGCCAGGCGGTAATCTGGTGCGATCACCCGTGCGCCGGTTTTGGCTGCAAGTGCAGCAGATATCGGCAGGTCCTCGAACGGGCTGCCAAAGCAAAAACCGCCACCAAACAGGTATAGGATGCATCGGTTTTCGGTGCGGTGTTCTGGCGTGATGATTTGGCAGGTAATACCTGCGATGACGTCCACGCTGACAGAAACGCGATGATGATCAATCGCGTTTTGTGCGTTATCAGCGCTGGCTTGTCGGGTTTCGTCGCGCCGTTCCTGAATTGTAAGGTCAGGGGTTTGCGTCTGATTTTCAGCGTGAAACACCTTCAGCATTTCTTTGGCTTCTCGGCTAATGCCCGCAGGTGGCAGTGGTTTATTTACGGAAGTCATTTGCGGCGCCCCAGAATTAAAAAAATAGGATGGGCCGCCCTTTTTGTTGGGTCAAGTTTTAACCAGCCGCGGGGGCCTAAACGTAACGGTATATGTTATTGATCGTCGTTTCCGGATTGTCGAAACGCCGTTTTTTGCCACTTAGGCCACAAGTTTTGTGACAATATGAATTTCACCTTCAAGCGTGCGGTGGACCGGGCATTTATCAGCAATAGCCAGCAATGTAGCGCGCTGATACTCATCCAAATCACCGGTCAGATGGATGTTTCGGATGAATTGATCGACTTTATTGCTGGACCCTTCGCATGTCTCGCAATCTTGCGCATGCACCTTATTGTGGGTCACATCGACCGATACTTTGACCAACGGCCATTTCTTGCGTCTTGCGTACATGCGAATGGTCATCGAGGTACACGCGCCAAGCCCCGCTGATAAAAACTGATAAGGCGTCATGCCCCTGTTGGTGCCGCCGTAAGTTTCCGGTTCATCCGCCAGCACATGGTGTTTAGGGCCAGAGTTTACGTCTTGCAGGAAGCCTTTGGTATCGGCTTCGGCCACGCGTACCACACCTTCGGGTGCACCTGGTGGCGGGGCTGGTTGGCGGATATCTAGATAGCGCGCTGACCAAGCAGCGATAACTTCCGCGGCATATTCAGCATCATCGTTACGGCTGATTAAATGATCAGCATTATCAAGCGTCACGAAACTTTTGGGGTGTTTGGCCGCAAGAAAAATTTGGCTGGCGTTGTCAATGCCCACCGTTAAATCAAGGGGCGCGTGCATCACCAATAAAGCCGCGTCAATTTTGGCTATAGCCGGCGCAAGTTTGGCCATACTTACGTCATCAAGGAATTCTTTCGTGATGGTGAATGGCCGACCAGCCAACGAAACCTCAGCACGGCCGTGTTTTTCAATATCATCCAACGAGCAGCTAAAATTGTGGATCACGTGGCCAGGATCAAACGGCGCACCAAGTGTTACGACCGCCTTGATTGATGTCAATTCACCTGCGGCTTTTAAAACCGCCGCGCCGCCAAGCGAATGCCCTATAATCAAAGCGGGCGCATGGCCTTGTTCGGTTAAGAAATTCGCCGCAGCAACCAGATCACCAACTCTGCTGGTAAAATGTGTGTTGGCAAACTCGCCTTCAGAATGGCCAAGTCCAGTGAAATCGAACCGCAGTACAGCTATCCCCATCGCCGCCAAACGCTGGGAAATCCGGCGCGCGGCTGGAATGTCTTTTGAACAGGTAAAACAATGGGCAAAAAGCGCCGTCGCCATATGTGGCCCACTTGGCATATCCATGCGCGCGGCCAGCATTGCGCCTGAATGGCCTGGAAAGGTGATTTTGCCGTTTTGCATGTCGTCGTCCCTTTTTCTGTACCACTCAGGATGGGGTGTGAATTGGGTCGGTGCAAGAGGTTGGCGCGACCTATCACCACTTGGTGAAGACAAGAAGATGGCCATGCCGCTCAGGCGGATTATTGCTGCCAGAATTTGCAATGGTTGGCATGATAAGGCGTCACGCCTAAGTTGAGAAAAAACATGAGGCAGACTTGAGACACGTATTTTTTCTAGGGCCGTTTTTTCTTGTGGCCTGCGTTTTGGTGTTCAGCCGACTTGGAAACCTACACCCCCTAGCGGACTCGTTAGCTGTATTTCAGCTTTACTTGGCGATGTTTGCGCTTTTGTTGCTTGCGCCTGCGTTTCTTGCTGGATACCGGCGGTTTTCAACGCTGGGCATTGTACTTGTCGCCGCCATTTCGTTCAACGCGCTGGTTGCCCATGTGGGCAGCTTTGGTGGCGAAAATGGTCAATTTTCACTTTATCAAAAAAACCTGTTGTTTCGTCAGGCTGACCGCTCGGCCCTTTTGGCAGACATTGCAACGCATCGTCCGGACTTTTTGACCTTTCAAGAAGTGTCCCCCGCGAACCGACAGTTGCTGGACGAGTTGTCCAGAGATTACCAAGCCCAGCATCTGTGTACATTTGCCGCCGTCGGAAGCACTGCGGTTCTATCAAAATGGCCTTTGGTTGCTGGTCAAACCCTGTGTGCAAGGGGCTTTTCTGCCATGCAAGTACGCACGCCAAAAGGGGATATTTGGGTCGTGTCTTTGCACGCCCATTGGCCGTATCCATATGGGCAAGCGGCGCATGTGGCCGGAATGTTGCCAAAGCTGAACGCCCTGTCTGGGCCGATTGTTCTGGGTGGTGATTTCAACATGGTACCTTGGTCGGCAGCGTTCAAAAGCGTGGCGCAGACCATTGACGGTAAGCGCGCCGGAGCCGTGCATTACACCCTGATCCGAGGCGGCGGGTTGGCATGGCTGGCAATTGACCACATCGTTGTGCCCAAATTGGCGACACAGATTTCCAACCAAATCAGACCACGGTTTTCCTCGGATCATTTCGGGTTATTGGCGTGGTTTTCGCTGCCTTAACTTTCGCCCATCAACGCCGCATCAAAAGGATAATCGGTTAAGTTCTCGTACCCGTCTTCGGTAATCAGCACTTGATCTTCCAGCTTGATCGAAAAATCCCCACCTTCGGGAGTGACCAACGCTTCAACGCATAGAACCATACCTGGCTCCAATACATAGTCAAAGGCACCGTCTACCCATTTGTCGGGATAGGCGATGAGGGGCCATTCATCACACAAGCCAACGCCGTGCATTTTACAACCGTACTTTAGTTTCTGAAACTGGTCGTCCAAATGGTGCCCATCAAAGGTCAGTTCTTTAAAGGAAACACCTGGTTTCAGCAGATCCATGTTTGTCATGATATGTTCATGGCCGTGTTGCATCGCGTAAATCATTGCGTCATTTGGCTTTTCGTCGCCAATCCACCAAGTGCGGCTGATATCAACACAGATGCCGTAAGACCCGATTAGATCGGTGTCAAAGGCGACAATCTCGTTATTTTGCACAATTCTCGGGCCGCATTCTTGAAACCAAGGGTTCGTGCGTGGGCCAGATGCCAGCAGGCGAGTTTCGATCCATTCACCTCCACGCCGGATGTTTTCACCGTGCAGAACGGCCCAGATATCATCTTCGGACATTTCGCCCTTGGGAATGCCGCTGCGGGCTTTCCTTTCCATTTCCGCGACGGCTGCGTTGCAGGCGTGATGGGCGCAGCGCATGGCAAGAATCTCATCTATACCTTTGACTGAGCGCGATTTTTCAGTGACCTCTTCGCCTTCCATCACTTCAAAACCAGCACGTTCCAGTTCACGCAAACCAGCGACCATGATCTTGTCCACCGCCAAACGTTTGTTGCCGCCGCCATGTTCCGCCATTAGATCGCGTATTTCAGCTGCAAAACTGTCGGCGGCGACATCAATTTTGTCGCCGTTCGAGAAATAGAACATCGACGCACCTGAGCGGCTTTCACGCACCAATGGGTTGAAATCAGCTAGAAATGGTGCGTTTTTGTAATCCCAAAGCACCATGTGGCCGTCGGCGCATAATAGTACGGCGCGAAACGGATTATGGGTGTTCCAAAGCTGCATATTAGTCGTGTCTGTCGCATAGCGGATATTGAGCGGGTCAAACATCAAAAGACCACCATAATCACGGTCAACAATATGCTGTGTCAGGCGCTTCCACCGATGTTCACGCATGGCTGCTAGATTGGGCAAGGTTAGACCTGCGGCCTCCCATTCGCGAAAGGCAAGTTGTGTCGGGCCAATTTCGACGCGGTTCAAATCGTTCGGGGTGCCATCGGGCAAGTTATCACCTTTTGTAGGGTCGATTTTGCGAATATCTCGGTGATGGTCGGTCATGGTCTGCCTCCAGTTTGGTTTACATCAAGTTACGGGAGTGATTCTGGCTTGCCCTTCCAATTACGCCAAGCCAATGTCGCATTTGTTGCCACAGGAGCCGTAAATTGCGCGAAATTTGTCAGAATTCACTACCAGTAAAACCGTGGATGGAAGAAAAGACCCGCCGATTGCCGGGCTTGAACGCAGTTGCGCCGGGCGATTGGTTGCGCGTAGACGAAGCCTACGGCGAACAAATGGCTTACCGGGAAGAGCTATTACACGATCAAAGGGATGTCGTGTATCGCTTGTCAGAGGCGGCCCATCCAGCGGCAACAGAGTTGTTGGAAAAGGTGCTGTCTGAAATCGCGAGCATAAGTGGTTTTCAGATAAAGACCGACTGTGTGATCTGTCCTGACGGCCGCCAAGTGCTGCTTGACCATTCAGATCCATTGCTGACGGCAGCCAAGTTGGTACAAGAAGACCTTGTTATTATGGAACAAACTGGTGATGAACATGTTCTTACTGGCGCAGTTCTGTGTTTCCCAGCCAGTTGGTCTTTGGCTGAAAAATTTGGCCGCGGCTTGTTTCAAATCCATGAACCTGTCGCGCCTTACAACGCGGATATCGGCAAGCGCGTGCAGCGGATATTTGATTTTATCAAGCCAACGCATCCGATGTGGCGCGCAAATTACCTGGTTTATTCTGACCCGACCCTGCATCAGCCAAGGCGTGAAGATAACCGCCGCGCAGTGGACCCCGACGCGCAAGTTTGGGTCAGAGTTGAACGCCAGTGCCTTGTGCGGCTGGCTGTGACCCAAGCCGTGGTTTTTTCGATCCACACGTATGTGGTCCCGATTGAGACCCTAAGCAACGAAGAACGTTCAGAGCTGCAAAAGTGGAAACACCACGACTAAAGTATGTGTTAGCCAAACAAAAAAGGCCCTCCGCAATGGAAGGGCCTTTTCTTAAAGATTTTGTGCTGATTTAGCAGCTGTAATACATCTGAAACTCAACCGGATGCGGTGTGTGTTCAAAGGCGTAAACCTCTTCCCATTTCAGGGCCATGTAGCCTTGAATTTGGTCCTTGGTGAATACGTCACCTTTCAGCAGATAATCAAAATCGGCCTCAAGTTCGTCCAATGCTTCGCGCAAAGATGCGCAAACTGTTGGGATATCTGCCAGCTCTTCTGGTGGAAGATCATAAAGATCTTTGTCGGACGCTTCGCCAGGATCGATCTTGTTTTCGATACCGTCAAGGCCAGCCATCAACAGCGCGGCAAAACACAAGTATGGATTTGCAGCTGGATCAGGGAAACGCGCCTCGACCCGTTTGGCTTTCGGGCTTTCAGCCCACGGGATACGTACACAGCCAGAACGGTTGCGGGCAGAGTAAGCGCGCAGAACTGGGGCTTCAAAACCCGGGATCAGGCGTTTGTAGCTGTTGGTTGCCGGGTTGGTGAAGGCGTTCAAAGACTTGGCATGTTTCAGAATGCCGCCGATGAAATACAGCGCTTCTTGGCTTAGATCGGCGTATTTATCGCCCGCAAATATTGGCTTGCCGTCTTTCCAGATCGACATGTTTACATGCATGCCGGTGCCGTTATCACCAGCAATTGGCTTTGGCATAAAGGTTGCAGATTTGCCGTAAGCGTGCGCCACGTTATGAATGACGTATTTGTATTTCTGCAGCTCGTCGGCCTGATGGGTCAATGTGCCAAAGATCAATCCAAGTTCGTGCTGGCAAGACGCCACTTCGTGGTGGTGCTTGTCGACTTTCATGCCGATAGATTTCATTGTCGACAGCATTTCGCTGCGCAAATCCTGGGCTGAATCTGTTGGATTAACAGGGAAGTAACCACCCTTTAGGCCCGGGCGATGCCCCATGTTGCCCATTTCGTATTGCGCGTCTGTGTTCCAAGACGCGTCTGCGGCATCGACTTCGTAGGATACTTTGTTGATCGTATTGGAAAACCGCA
Source organism: Paracoccaceae bacterium (assembly GCA_047622625.1). Taxonomy (GTDB): domain Bacteria; phylum Pseudomonadota; class Alphaproteobacteria; order Rhodobacterales; family Rhodobacteraceae; genus UBA5972. Next base: position 10,514 of record JBLHMX010000054.1, read on the forward strand.
CATCGTCGAACAAAAAGAATTCAGCCTCGGGGCCAAAGTACGATGTGTCACCAATGCCGGATGCGACCAAATAGGCCTCGGCTTTTTCGGCGGTGCCGCGTGGATCGCGGTCGTAAGGTTCGTTTGTGTCGGGCTCAACCACTGAACAATGGATGCACAGAGTTTTTTCGGCGTAAAACGGATCAACATAGATCGATTTGCAATCAGGCATCAATTTCATGTCGGACTGTTCAATCGACTTCCAACCCGCAATGGAGCTGCCGTCAAACATGAAGCCCTCTTCCAGAAAATCCTCGTCAACCTGATCGGCGATCACGGTCACATGCTGCATACGGCCGCGTGGATCGGTAAAACGAATGTCGACATAGGCGACATCTTCGTCTTTCATGGTTTTCAGAACGGTCTTGATATCGCTCATCTTATAATTCCTTAGTTTCGGTTGTTTGTTAGGCTAATGATTACAGCGCGTCTTCGCCGAATTCACCGGTGCGAATGCGAATGGCTTGTTCAACGGGAGAAACGAAAATCTTGCCGTCGCCGATTTTTTCGGTTTTGGCCGCGTTGATGATCGCCTCAATCGCGCCGTCGACCTGATCGTCTGAAAGCACCACTTCGATTTTCACCTTGGGCAAGAAATCAACCACGTATTCGGCGCCGCGATATAGTTCGGTATGGCCTTTTTGACGGCCGAACCCTTTGACTTCGATCACTGACAGTCCTTGAATGCCGACGTCTTGCAAGGCCTCTTTGACTTCGTCAAGTTTGAAGGGTTTGATAATGGCTTCGATCTTTTTCATGGCGCGAATCCTTTGATTGGCTGTGCTATCCCGCGTAAAAGCACTTTCGCTTGCGGCGCGCAATTGGCTAGGGTGAAGCAGGGCTTGGCAGGGATTTAAATCGCCTCGTGTTTGCCTAATTTTTAGGCGATTTGATTATTTTTAGGACGAATTGAGAAAAGCATGACTGAATTGCTGACCGCCGCCCAGATGCGTGCCATCGAACAAGCCGCGATTGATAGCGGCGAAGTGACGGGCCTTGAGCTGATGGAACGCGCGGGCAGGGGGGTGGTCGAGGCTGTATTTGAAGAGTGGCCGGAGCTTGCGAAAACCAGCCACAAAGCGGTGGTGCTGTGCGGGCCGGGCAATAATGGCGGTGATGGGTTCGTGGTAGCGCGTTTGTTGAAAGACTGGGGCTGGGAAGTTCAGGTTTTTCTGTATGGCGACAGGGAAAGGCTGCCGCCAGATGCGAAAGTGAATTGTGAGCGGTGGTTGGAGATGGGGGAGGTTAGTACAGCAAATTCCAGTTCAATCTATGCGGAAGGACCCTTCGACTTGAGGGTCGATGCGGTATTCGGCACCGGTCTGAAAAAGCCACCAGCAAAGGATGTTGACGATGCTTTTCACGCAACTTGGGCTGCTCAAAAGGGCGGTAAATGGAACCCTCGGCCCCATCGCGTGGCCATAGACGGCCCTTCGTGCCTTGATTTGGATTCAGGTAAAGCATTATTCCCTGAAAAGTATTGGGAAGGTGATGTTCATATAGAATATTACGCCGATTTGACTGTTTCATTTCACCGCCTAAAAATTGGACACGTTCTTGTTGGTGGCTGGGATTACAATTGCAATTCTGTTGTTGTTGATATCGGATTAGAAACTACTTCAAATCGTTTGGGGCATTTTGAAACCACCGATCCTCTCACTGATGTTAAGGTCTCTCCACCTGAATTACGGGTTCGCCTTTTGGAGGCAACAGATTGCGATTCTTTTGGGGAAGCATGGCCCGTTTTCGACTTGATGAAATTGGAGGACAACAAATACGCCCACGGCCATGCCCTCATCCTCTCCGGTCCATCCGGTCACGGCGGCGCGGCCCGTCTTGCTGCACGCGGTGCGCTTCGCATTGGGGCTGGCCTCGTCACTATCGGCAGTCCAACGGAGGCCATCCCTGAAAATGCAGCGCAATTGAATTCGATTATGGTTCGCCCGATGGATGGGGCCGAAGGATTGGCGGGGGTGTTGGAGGATACACGGATTAATTCGACCTGTTTGGGGCCGGGGTTAGGTTTGAATGAGGTTACTAAGGAACTGGTTAAGGTTGCGTTAAAATCTGGCCGTAAGTGCGTGCTAGATGCGGATGCTTTGAGTATTTATCGGAATAATGAAAGCGAGTTATTTGCGCTTTTGCACGGTGATGTAGTTCTGACCCCGCATGGCGGTGAATTTGCGCGTCTGTTTCCGGATATTGCCGAAAAGCTGGATGCGCCTGCGGTTAAAGGTCCGGCTTATTCCAAGGTGGATGCCACCCGCGAGGCGGCAGCGCGAGCAGGGTGTGTGGTTTTGTTCAAGGGTGCGGATACGGTGATTGCCGATCCCGATGGCCGTTGCTCGATCAATTCGGCCCATTATGAGCGCGCCGCACCTTGGTTGGCGACAGCGGGGTCGGGGGATGTTTTGGCCGGTTTTATTGCGGGCTTAATGGCCCGAGGATTCGCGCCAATGCAGGCCGCAGAATCGGCTGCTTGGTTGCATGTGGAATGTGCACGATCGTTCGGTCCGGGCCTGATTGCCGAGGATTTACCGGAAGAGTTGCCTAAAGTGTTTCGTGCCCTTGAGATTTGACTGAAGAAACTTGTCATTTCCCCCTTACGCCGCGCAAAAACCTCTGCTAGAAGGGCGCGAAATTTACGGCGGCCTAAGGGATTTCCCACTGGTCGCCGGAATAGTTATGCGGGTGTGGCGGAATTGGTAGACGCGCTTGGTTTAGGTCCAAGTGTCTTTGACGTGGGGGTTCAAGTCCCTCCACCCGTACCATTACAAGGAAGATGAAGATGCAGGTCAACGAGACGCTGAACGAAGGCCTGAAACGGGCTTACACGATTACCATCGAAGCTTCCGAGCTGGATGAAAAGATGACAGCCAAGCTGGTTGAAGCCCAACCTGATGTTGAAATGAAGGGCTTTCGCAAAGGCAAAGTTCCGATGGCCATGCTGAAAAAGCAGTTTGGCGATAAGGTGATGGGCGAAGTGATGCAAGAAGGCGTCGACGGCGCTTTGCGTGATCATTTCGAAGCAAGTGGCGACCGCCCGGCAATGCAGCCTGACGTTCAGATGGTGAACAGCGACTGGAAACCTGGTGACAACGTTGAGATTGCCGTAACATACGAACGTATGCCGGAAGTGCCGACAATTGATTACAAAGAAATCAAGCTTGAGCGTCTGGTAGCAAAACCAGAAGACAAAGAAGTTGAAGAAGCGCTGGGCAATATTGCTAAGCAAGCCAATAACTTTGAAGACCGCAAAAAAGGCGCTAAAGCCAAAGACGGCGACCAGATCACAATCGATTTTCTTGGCAAGGTTAATGACGAGCCTTTTGAAGGCGGTCAGGCCGATGATTATCCGCTGGTTTTGGGCTCAAACTCGTTCATTCCAGGTTTTGAAGAACAGTTGGTTGGCGCCAAGGTTGGTGACGATGTCGTTGTGAAGGTACAATTCCCTTACGACTATGGTTCAGAAAAGCTGGCCGGTAATGACGCGGTTTTTGAATGTAAAGTTAAAGAAATCAAAGAACCCATTGCTGCAGAGCTGGACGATGAGTTGGCCAAGCAGTTTGGTGCCGAGGATGTCGCAGGTCTGACAACACAGGTTAGCGAACGTTTGCAAGCCGAATACACTGGCGCTGCGCGACAGATTCTAAAGCGCGGTTTGATGGATGCGCTGGACGGTTTGGTTAAGTTTGAATTGCCACCTTCGATGGTTGTTTCCGAAGCTGACCAAATTGCGCACCAGATGTGGCACGAAGAAAACCCTGAAGTTGAAGGCCACGACCACCCAGAAGTCGTCGCGACAGACGAACAGAAGGCTTTGGCTGAACGACGCGTGCGTTTGGGCCTTTATCTGGCTGAACTTGGTGGCAAG
>JBLHMX010000055.1:0-14359 GCA_047622625.1 Paracoccaceae bacterium
CGTGAAGCTTGCCGCGAGTTGATCTGGCCGGCTCCAAAGGTCACGACTGGAACGGTTGAAACCTTCACCGCAGCCTTTGTCACGTTTAACCGTTTGAACATCGCCAAGCAGCTATATGCGCCTGATTATCTATCGGAATATCCAGACAAAATATCCCTGCCCGCCGCGATGTTGATCGGCCACGAGCTGACGCATGTTTGGCAATGGCAGAACCGCGACCGCACGGATTATCACCCGCTTAAGGCTGCGGCCGAACACGCGCCAGGCACCGATCCGTATCTTTTGGATTTTGGTACCGAAACCGATTTTCTGGACTTCCCGTTTGAACAACAAGGCGCCATTGTTGAGGAATACATCTGCTGTTCCAGCCTTGATCCGAACGGTGCGCGCACCAAACGTTTGCACGCTCTTTTGCGCAGCGCCATGCCGGTTTCAACGATAGACGATTTACCAACAACGGACGTTATCCTGCCTTGGAAATGGGCCAAAACCGCGGGTATTTGCAGCGCATGATTTGGCGCGACTTGGCTGTTAGTTAACGATTTCTATGATCGTCTGATCCAACCCAACTGCACGGGACATTTCAAACAAGATCGCCGCATTATCGGGATGCAAGCGCACACAACCGGCCGAGGCTGGTTGACCAAGTTTGCTGATTTGATCGGTGCCATGAACCGCGTAATTGCCTGAAAAGAATATGGAATAGGGCATTGGTGCACCATTATATCGGCTGGATTTATGATTGCGTGACCAAAAATCCGCTGTGTATGTGCCCTTCGGCGTGGTCTTGCCCGCCCGAGCCGTTGAAACTGGCCAGACATATTTAGCCACACCATTTTCGATCAACGTTAAGGTTTGCGCCGATATATCGACGCGCGCGACCACTTCAGCAGTTGCCAGTGACGGCGGTAACAATACCAAACAAAACAAAACCAGAGTCTTTACAAAATTCATCATTTTCACCCACCTTTACAATTATAGCGAGAAGCTTACACGAATTTTGCTCCAAAATGAACCATTTTCCAAATTCCCGCGGATCACCCTTTAGGCAAATCGCTTTTCTAGCCAAGTAATGAAATTCGCTGTCGTTTGATCACGATTAACTTCGTTAAGACTTTCGTGCCGTGTATCGGCTAATTTCACGTCGGAAACATCAGTCATGCCAGCATTTCTCATCCGTGTTGCCAGATGTTCCATATCGTCAGCACGGTTCGAACAAGGGTCATTCCCACCACCCAGAATATTAACTGGTAAAGCTCGTGCTAAAGCTTTCAAATTACGATCCTCCGCACCAAAATAGACCCCGTGCAACAAATCAAGCCACAGCCCGATACTGACCGGGAAACCACACAAGGGGTCGGCCACATATTTATCGACTTCGGCACTATCACGCGACAGCCAGTCAAAATCAGTTCGGTTTGGTTTGAACTCGTTGTTCCAAGCTGCAAATGTCAATTTGCCGGCGATTTTGCTGGCGCTATTGCGGCCGCGAAACAGCTTTTCTGAACCAAGGATGAATTTTGAAGCTGCCGCCAGTGCGCCTGTTTCCACGCCTGCATTCCAACAGGCAAGTCCGGCCACTTTATGCGGGTATTGCATCGCGAAATTCAGGGCGATTATTGATCCCATTGAATGGCCAAAACATATAACCGGGGTTTCAGGATCACGGTCTTTGATAAATGAATTCACCGCTAAGACATCTTCGATGACCAGATCAAAACCATTTTTCGCGCCAAAAACACCAAGCGGTGCGTCGGGGGCTTTTGTGGCGCCGTGGCCGCGGTGGTCATGGGCAAAAACAGCGAAACCGGCTGCTGTTAACGCTACCGCAAATCGGACATATCGCGCGGCATGTTCTGCCATGCCGTGGTTGATTTGCACCACAGCTTTTACACGGCCTGTCGGCATCATTGAATAAAGGTTAATCTTAGCGCCTGTCGGGCTATCTAGTGAGGAATTAACAAATGGCATTAATATAGTCCTAATGTTTTTCCCAACGGTCTAGCACATCGAGCGCCTTAAGGGGTTGTTTTTGTGAAGCTGGCTGCACAGCACCCGGCGTACGGCTAAAACGTGGTGCGGGCGCAGGTTGCGTCGTCCCATCATGGATCTCGAAAATGCCGCGCGCTTTGTTGTGCGCGTGTTCTGGCGCTTCGGAAATCTGCAAAACAGGTGCGAAACACACATCAGTGCCTTCCATGATCTCGCACCAATGGTCACGTGTTTTTGTAAAAAAAACTTCGCTAAGCTCCGCGCGCAAACCACCCCATTGCTGCGCTTCAAGCTGTGCCTGAAATCTATCGGTATCCACCCCCGTACGCGCAATCAATTCACCGTAAAACTTAGGCTCGATCGACCCGATACTGACATAACCACCGCACTTGCATTTATAAGTCCCGTAGAAATGCGCGCCGCCATCCAAAAGGTTGGCTTGGCGTTTATCCTGCCAAAGACCACCTTGTTGCATCGAGTAAATCATCGCCATCAAGTGGGCCGTACCATCAACGATTGCCGCATCCACGACTTGTCCTTGGCCTGACCGTGCTGCCTCAAGAAACGCGCAGACCATGCCAAAGGCGAGATACATGCCACCACCACCAAAATCGCCGACCAGATTAAGTGGCGGAACAGGCTGATCCGCGCCGCCAATTGCATGGAGTGCGCCAGATAGCGCGATATAGTTAATGTCATGACCCGCCGCCTGAGCCAGTGGGCCATCCTGCCCCCAACCGGTCATGCGGCCGTAGACCAGACGCTTGTTAGTAGATGCACATTTTTCCGGCCCCAAACCCAAACGTTCCATTACGCCAGGTCGCATACCTTCGATCATGCCATCGGCGCGATCAATAAGCTGTCGCGCTGTTTCCAAATCAGTCTGGTCTTTCAAATCAAGTTCAATGTAACCCCGACTGCGATTAAGAATGTCATATTCCAACCCCAACAAATGCGTGCCTCCACGCCGATCAATCCGGATTACATCGGCCCCCATGTCAGCCAACGTCATTGCGGCAAAGGGCGTCGGGCCAAGCCCGGCGATTTCGACTATCTTTATGCCGTCAAGTGGGCCCTTGCTCATTCTATCATCCTTTCTTTGTTGTCGAAATTTGCCAGCCGTTCGGACTAAGTTCAACCCCTTCACGCATCTTAGTCTGGTCAATCCCAAAGGAATGGCTAAAGTCGCCGTAACGTCATCACCAGAGGCCGCTCCATGCAAACCAAACTGCCAAAATCATCCCAGCCAGAAACAATTGCCGCACAGGCCCTTGGGCACGTTGACCCAGGCACCAACGGCGTTGTTCCTGGTATTCAACTTTCAACCACTTATGAACGCAACGACGATTATTCGCCCCACGGCGACAATTTCTATATCCGGCTTCATGGCCCAAATCAGGCCCATGCTGCACAAGTGGTTTGCGCCCTTGAGGGCGGTCAAGATGCGATGACGTTTGGCTCAGGCCTTGGGGCCTGCACCGCACCATTTCACGCACTTAAATTTGGCGACCGCGTGGCAGTTTCCAAAATCATCTATCACGGTGTTATAACATGGTTGGACGTTTTTGCTGTCGAACGCGGCTTAAAAGTTGATTATTTTGACGTGGGCGATCTGGAGCAACTTGCCGCGATAACCGCAAAAGGTGACACAAAACTGGTTTGGCTTGAAACCCCAGCGAACCCGACTTGGGCCGTCACTGACATAGCCGAAGCAGCGCGCATTGCCCATGAAGGCGGCGCGCTATTGGCGGTGGATTCCACTGCCGCAACACCAGTTCTAACCCGACCTATTGAGCTGGGCGCCGATCTCGTTTGCCATTCGGCCACCAAATATCTAGGTGGTCATAGCGATGTTTTAGCTGGAGTGTTGGTTACAGCCGACGCCGCATCAGACATCTGGCAACGCATTCGCCATCATCAAGTATACGGCGGCGGCGTATTGGGCGCATTTGACGCCTATATGTTGACCCGCGGCATCAAAACCCTGTTTCTGCGTGTGGCGAAAGCCAGCGAGAATGCGATGAGCGTTGCGCGTTATCTGAACACGCATGAAAATATCGATGCGGTGCATTATCCTGGTCTTCAAAGTTTTCCGGGTCATGCAATTGCCGCCAGCCAGATGAAGGGCGGTTTTGGTGGCATGTTGTCGTTTCAGGTGCCCGGTGGGCGCAAACAAACCATCGCGCGGGTGATGAAGGCCAAGGTTTTCAAATGCGCAACATCGCTTGGTTCCGTTGAAAGTCTGATTGAGCATCGCAAATCCAGCGAAAGCGAAAACACGACCACGCCTGAAAATCTGGTGCGGGTTTCTGTGGGGATCGAGTCGATCGATGATTTGCTCAGTGATCTGGAACAGATGCTGTCCTGATCGAACCCGAATCGATTGAGCAGTTCATCTGCAATCACGGGTTTCTCAAGGTTTTTCGCTTGATATTTGGGTTTCAACGCCAACAAATTGGCGGAAAACAGCGTTTAACGTAATTCCTCCCAATTTCACCATAAGCCATAACTCGTTGTTGTTAAAATATTTAACCCAATGCTATCGCATATCATTCCCTTGATTTTGCCTAACATTCCCGTTTTCAGCCAATGTCGGTTCATCGGCAGCACAAACACACTAAACGAACGCTGCCTCAACGAACCAACGGGCCCTGCCTTAGACCAAACGGCCCACAAACCAACAAGGGACAGAACAATGAAAACCACATTCTCAGCAAAAGCCACAGCAACAGTACTTTCCGGCGCAATCGCATTGTCAGCCATCACAACGGCCCCAGCCGCCGCAATAACAGACGAAGAAGCACTGTTGTTATTCCTAGGCATCGCCGCCATCGCCGCCCTAAACAGCACAAGCACGCCAACCCCTGCACCGGCACCAATTACGCATTCAACCGGTCCCATTCTTTTGAAACAAACCTATACCGCTAATTTCGACAATGGTAACGTCGGCGGCCCTGGTGCTGACATCTGGTTTCAGGCCGCCACACCTACGAAGAGGTATTTGAAGCCTCGCAATGGTGCCAAAATGGCTGTTGGTGATCGTTCAAACCGCGGTTTCGCCGGGTGCTCGACCGAAACATTTTCAGCCCAGCGTGTGAATATCAACTTTCTACCAGTTGGGTCATATGTTTGCATGAAAACCAACAAGGGTCGGATCAGCCAGTTTCGCATCAACGCAAAATTTGGCGGCGCCATCAAAAAAATCAAGATGGGCTACACCACTTGGAAATAAGTTACCTCCCCTAACCTGCAAACGCCTGCCCTTTTGGGTGGGCGTTTTGCGTTTTCGCGGGCGCTGCGATTTCTCTTGCGAAGGCGCGCAACTTGAATTAGCGCGGAACAGGTATTTCGCTGAAATTCCAGCCCAGGTATCGCCCCATGCTTTCACTTCTTTTTCTTGGTTTTCTGATCGGCATAACCCACGCATTCGAGGCGGATCACCTTGCTGCTTTGACGTCACTTGTCAGTGGTAAAACAAAAAAGACGTCAATTCTGCGCCATGGGGCATTTTGGGGTTTTGGGCACAGCATAACCTTACTAGTTGTTGGTGGCATCGTGCTGGCAACTGGCGCGACGGTTTCTGCTCAAGTATCTTTGAGTTTGGAACTTTTGGTCGGTCTGATGCTGGTTTTTCTTGGCGGCCATGTTTTATTCCGACTTTACCGCGAGCGGGCGCATTTTCACAAGCATGGCCACAATGACGGCACCACGCATTTTCATTTGCACAGCCACAAAGACCAACCGCAAGCGCATGATCCAGCGCACCACCGCCACCGCCATCCAGACCACGCCGTAAAGCGGGCACTTGCAGTTGGCATGATGCACGGTGCCGCCGGATCAGCCGCATTGGTGCTTGTGGCTGCGGCCGCGATTGACACACCTATGCTGGGGTTCTTTTACATCGTTCTTTTTGGTGTCGGATCGATTTTCGGAATGGCGGCGATGTCATTGTTAATCGCGGCACCGCTGGCTTGGACCGCGAAAGTTATGACGCAGGCAAACGGGGTGCTGCAGATTGTTATTGGCTTAGTAACAATCGGGGTTGGCGCAGGCTTAATCTGGGAAACGGCGCACGCGTTAATTGCCTGAGGCCCGGTCTGACAATTCAAGCCATTCTTCTTCGGCATCGGCAAGTTGGGTGTGACGCGCAACCAAACCATCGCTGGCTTTCGCAAATTTCGCAGGCGCGCTGGTGAACAGGTCTGGATCGCTCATGAATGTTTCCAACTTTGCGATTTCGTCTTCCAGCTTGGTGATTAATGCTGGCAATTCCTTTAACCGGTGTTCTTGAACATAGCTCAATTCCTCACCAGATGATTTTGGCTCGGCCTTTATGGTGGCGCCTGCCTGCGATCCTGCCGACTTCTTTTTCGGCGTGTTTGGCACAGCTTCCGTCTGCTTGCGCTGCGCTTGATAATCGCGCCACCCACCCGCGTAAGCCACCGCCTGACCATCGCCTTCCATCGCGATGGTGGTTGTGGCGACACGATCCAGAAAATCCCGATCGTGGCTAACCAGTATTACAGTGCCATCGTAATCATCTAAAAGCTCTTGCAACAAATCCAGTGTTTCAACATCTAAGTCATTTGTCGGTTCATCCAGAACCAACAGATTGCTTTCACGCGCCAAAAGTAGTGCCAACAACAATCGCGCTTTTTCACCGCCCGACAAAGCCCGCACAGGGCCGCGCGCCTGACCTTCGTCAAACAGGAAGTCTTTTAGGTAGCCAACAACATGACGCGGCTGACCCCTGACCATGATCTGGTCATTTTTCCCGGAGACGCCAAGTTCACCGTCTTGGGGTAGGGTTTCCCAAAGCGAGGTGTTCGGATCAAGTGCCGAACGATTCTGATCGAACACCGCTTGCACCAAACCGGTGCCAAGCTTGACCGTGCCCGTATCAGGCGCAATGTTACCCAACAGCATATTCACTAGCGTAGTCTTGCCCGCACCGTTCGGCCCAACAAGCGCGATGCGTTCACCGCGGGTAATTTTGATCGAAAATTCGCCTAGTACCGGGCGCGCGTCGTAGGTCTTTGATATCCCTTTGGCTTCAATCACCAAGCGGCCTGATTTTGGCCCGGCATCAACTTCAAGGCGCGCGACACCTGTACGTTTGATTTGGCCCGCGCGTTCTTCGCGTAAATCTGCCAAACGACGCACACGTCCTTGGTTGCGTTTACGGCGGGCTGAAATGCCTTCAACTGCCCAGCGGCCTTCGGATTTGATCAAGCGGTTCAGCTTGTGGCGCTGCATATCTTCTTCGTCAAAGATTTTGTCGCGCCATTCTTCAAAGCCATCAAAGCCTTTTTCGTTCTGGCGCACAACGCCGCGATCAACCCAGATCGTTGCCCGTGTCAAAGCCCGCAAAAAGGCACGGTCATGGCTGATCAACACAAACGCCGAGCGTACAGTTTTCAAATGGTTTTCCAACCAAGCAATCGCGTGGATGTCTAAATGGTTCGTGGGCTCATCCAACAGCATCAAATCAGGGGCCTCGGCCACGATTTTAGCTAATGCCGCACGCCGACGTTCACCACCTGAAGCAAGCTTAGGGTCTAGATCAGCCCGCAATTTCAAACCTTCAGCCGCCATCGCCACCCGGTAATCTTCGCCAGATTCCAGACCCGAGGCCGCAAAATCACCCAAGGTCGCGAAACCAGTAAAATCCGGATCCTGATCCATATACCCAACGCTAAGACCAGGCGACAACACGCGCACGCCAGCATCTGGGTCCAAAAGGCCAGCCATGATTTTCAACAGGCTTGATTTACCCGACCCATTGCGCCCAACAAGGGCCGACCTATCGCTCGGTTGAATGCTCATGCCAAGGCCATTTAGCAACGGATTGCCGCCAAAAGTCAGGTCAATATCAGATAGGGTAAGGATCGGGGGGCGTGCCATGAACGCCTGCTAATGGGCGGGCGCATTGAGGTCAAGCGCGCGTGTGACACACGGAACAAAATTCGTCAGTTCTTTCACGGAAAATAGCCAAGTAATGGTGCTGACTTTCAAGTCCGTATTGCATATCAGTGCGTTAACAGTGCCATAACAGCCTACTTATTCTAGTGGTTTCGCAGGAGTTGGAATTGCTGCCAAATTGAACCCAAAACAAGTCAGGTTTCGACCGTGTCGACATTAATATACGGGTTTGCAACGCGGCGTTGATTGCGGCAAGGAAATACAAAACAACGGTCACGGCGAAACGTCAGCCACAACGCCGATCCTTTGGCAGGCAAGAATACACCGGGCACAGTCGCGTGCAGAACTGACTCATCGTGATCCATTTTGAATTCGACCAGACTTTCTGACCCCATGAAGCGTGCGCGCGTAACAAGACCCCGCGCTGGTACACCGTCGCTGATCGTTGGGTTTGGCCCGCGACCGTCGCGGTCAAAATCCATCTTCAGGTGTTGAGGGCGGATAATAATCTCGACATCCGCATCATTGACCAAACCGGGTGTCAGGAAATGCCCAAACGGCGTTTCTGTCAGGGCATTATGCGTGACGCCGTGAATGATATTGATATTGGAAAAAAACGCAGCCGCTTCGCGGTCAACCGGATTGTTATATAGGTTATAAGGCGCGCCCATCTGCACGATTTTACCGTTTCGCATCAGAGCAATCTGATCGGCCATGCGCATGGCTTCTTCAGGTTCGTGAGTGACCAAAAGAACCGCTGTGTCTTCTTCTTTCAGCAACGAAAGCGTTTCGTCACGGATGCCATCGCGTAAACGGTTATCAAGGCCGGAAAAAGGTTCGTCCATCAACAATACACGCGGACGCGGGGCCAAAGCCCGCGCCAAAGCTACCCTTTGTTGTTCCCCACCTGAAAGCTGGTGCGGGTATTTCGCAGCAAATCCTTCAAGGTGAACTTTATTCAGCAAGTCATCGACCCGCCCGCGTTTTTCGACTTTGTTCAAACCGCTCAGGCCGAACGAGACGTTATCAGCCACGTTTAGATGCGGGAAAAGAGCGAAATCTTGAAACATCAACCCAATGCTACGTTTCTCGGGTGGCAAATGGTGCTGACTGCCTGAAACTTCGACACCGTCAACCAATACTCGCCCCGAGTTTTGCCGATCAACCCCGGCAGCAATGCGCAATGTTGTGGATTTACCGCAGCCAGACGGGCCAAGCAAACACGTCACCTGCCCCGCATTCAGGCGCAACGACAAGCCGTCAACCACAGGCGAGCCGTCAAACACGCGCGTGATTGCATCCAGTTCCAGCCGTGCCATATCTTCAGCCAATTGCGCCTGCCATGTCTCTACCTGAGCGTTTTAATCAGGTTCCCTGAAACCGACTTAACAATGGCGGGCTTTGGGATCAAGCGACATTCAATCGACGAGACCCCAGCTTAGTCAACAGGCAACACACGTTTCTGATAGGCAGCGGGGTTCATATCGCGAATGTCGACTGAAATGCTGGTCACTGTTGTTAGCAAGCGCGCCAAACTTTGTAACAGCAGTTCAGCAACATGTTCTTTTTGCGCATCGCTGCGCCCAGCTAACAAAAATACGGTTACATGCAGGAAGCTATCGCCGGAATTCAGAATTCGATAATGATCGTACGGTTGTGCACGAACTTTGATGTTGGCCGCTTCCATCACACCGCTGGCGACGCCGCTGTCAAAGGCAATTTGCATAACCGCGCCGATATCATATGTGGTTTCAATCTCGCGAGAATACTCGATAACGAAATGTGGCATCACACACCCTTAAAAAGTTGCATTCACAGCGCCGCCGTCCAACAGAATATTCTGTCCAACCATGAAACCCGCGTGTTGCGAACATAAAAACGCGCAGGTGGCACCGAATTCTTCGCGGGTGCCATAACGGCCCACTGGAATGGTTTTGCATCGTGCCGCGATTGCTTGGTCCATGGAAATGCCCTGTGCTTCGACCACGCCGCTATCAAGTGATACAGCCCGATCGGTCGCATGAATTCCGGGCAGCAGGTTATTGATGTTCACGCCGCCACCAGCAACTTGCCGCGAAGTTCCGGCCACATAACCTGTAAGGCCCGTGCGCGCTGAATTTGACAGCCCTAACGCGGGGATCGGTGATTTCACGGATTGAGAGGTAATGTTCACAATGCGGCCCCAACCCCGATCCAACATGCCCGGCAATACGGCTTTCATCAAAGCAATCGGTGTCAGCATATTTGCATCAAGAGCTTTAATGAAGTCGGCCCGCTCCCATTCTGACCAATTGCCAGGAGGCGGCCCACCGGCATTGTTCACCAGTATATCAGGCGCTTCGCAAGCGGCCAAAACTTTGGCTTGGCCATCTTCCGTTGTGATGTCGCAGGCAACGGTGATCACCTGAACATTATGTGCTGCCCGAATTGCTTCGGCGGCTTCAATCAATGGCCCTTCTGTGCGGGCGTTCATGACCAGATTTACGCCAGCCCCGGCCAACGCTTCGGCACATCCGCGACCAAGGCCTTTTGAACTTGCACAAACAATGGCCCACTTGCCGTTAATTCCAAGATCCATAATTCCTCCATTCAATTCGCTTTCTTGGGCGACAGTAACTCGCCCTGATCCAGCGTCAAGGATACAAACCAAGAAGAATGCGAATCACTATTTCCGAAGTTTCCGCCTCATTTCGGCCCGATTTTTTGAAATTCGGTTGGTTTCATCGGAAACAACACCACCCGTAAAACACGGGCTATACACCGAAAGCGTCAAAATTGGTCCATTATTGGTGCTAATCGCGAAAAGGTAACAGCAGAACAACCACTACTGTTTCGCCAGGCGCAACATTACCTTAATTAAACCACACAAGCATCTGTTTTCTTGACAGTTTTCCACAATTGCCATAATCATTGTCGTGACCGTGGTGGTGGGGATTGCCTAGGATAACGCAGAGATCGCGTTCCGAACGGGCGGTGCCATACACACAGATTAAGCATGGTAGCCCAACCTTGACCCTAATTTCGCCAGATCATCAGGTGTGTAATGTATACCTCGGTTCCGACTTTATGGTCACAACTGGGGTGAATGCAGGCGATGCAGTTACCAATGCTTCAAATTCCGCGGTTGGGGACATTTATGTCTTTTCTAACGACGCCACTGCATATGATCTGGTTATTAATGATAGCGGCACAGGGTCCGGTAATTCCGCATTCCAATTCGAAGATAACACGTCTGGCCAAACTGTTTCCGCCGGCTCAGAAGTCGGCGCTCTTGGCGACGGGCTTGAGCTTGAAAGCCGCCTGACCTTTATGGGTGCAGATGGTTCGACCGTCGAAGTGCTGGTAATCAACAATACCAACGAAGGCGCCTACGACTGGTCTGGTGAATATTTTCTGCCTCTTTCTCCTTTGACGCCAGGGATTGAATACACACTTATCGACGCGAACGTTGATCCAGGCACATTTAGTTATGCCGATTACACCTGCGTTTGCTTCACACGCGGCACGGCCATTCAACTTGCAAGCGGACGCGAAGTTTTGATCGAAAATCTTGTCGAAGGCGACATGGTCTTAACGCGGGATAACGGCGCGAAAGCCGTTCGGTGGGTCGGCAGTCGAACTGCTCGGGCCTTTGGCCATTTGGCCCCGATCGTCATTTGCAAAGACGCGCTTGGCAATCACAGCGACCTGATCGTCAGCCAACAGCACCGCATGTTGATTGCGGACTGGCGCGCCGAAGTGATGCTGGGCAGCCATGAAGTTTTGGTAAAGGCGCGTGATTTGGTTAACGGCGATACAATTTACCGTCGCGAAGGTGGCGTGGTTGAATATTTCCACATCCTTTTTGACACCCACGAAGTGATCTACGCTGAAGGCATACCCTCCGAAAGCCTGCACATCAACGAAACCACTTTAGACAGCATGGCCGAAGAAAGCCGTGCAGAAATAATTGAATTGTTCCCTGAAATTCTTAGGGAACCGCAAGTTTCGGCTGTCGCTAGCCGAATGTCGCTGAAATCTTACGAAGCCTCAGCTTTGCTGAAGCAAGTCGGATTTCGGTAACCCCCCAGGGAGCCGTGGGAAACTATCCCCACGGCTCCTCCCTACTCCAAGGTGCATAACAGGATAGCCCCAGCTTCATTGCTGGGGTTTTCTTTTCCACCCCCCTCGCCTATATCCCGCGGGATGTTAAACCGCGCCTCAAATCAGCCCGAACTGCCGTCGGAAATCGACCGCCGACGGACTTTTGCCATCATCAGTCACCCAGATGCTGGTAAAACCACTCTGACGGAAAAGTTTCTGCTTTATGGCGGCGCTATTCAGATGGCCGGACAAGTACGCGCAAAGGGCGAGGCTCGGCGCACGCGGTCAGATTACATGAAGATGGAACAAGAGCGCGGCATTTCGGTTTCGGCCTCGGCCATGTCTTTCCCTTTTAAGGAATTCTGGTTCAATCTGGTTGATACACCCGGCCACTCGGATTTCTCTGAAGATACATTTCGCACGCTGACGGCTGTTGACGCGGCAGTCATGGTTATCGACGGTGCCAAAGGCGTAGAAAGTCAGACGCAAAAGTTGTTTGAAGTCTGCCGTTTGCGCGATCTACCGATCCTGACGTTCTGTAATAAGATGGACCGAGAAAGTCGTGACACGTTTGAAATCATTGACGAAATTCAAGAAAACTTGGCCATAGACGTTACTGCGGCCAGTTGGCCCATTGGCGTTGGGCGGGAATTTTTGGGCTGTTACGACATCTTGAATGACCGGCTTGAGTTGATGGATCGTGCTGATCGAAACAAGGTTGCGGAAAGCGTCGAAATCGACGGATTAGACGATCCAAGGCTCGCCGCGCATATTCCTGAAAACCTTCTGGCCACCTTGCGTGAAGAAGTTGAAATGGCGCGCGAGTTGCTGCCAAAATTCGACCAGCAAGCCGTGCTTGATGGTACGATGACGCCGATTTGGTTCGGCTCGGCGATCAATTCGTTTGGCGTGCAAGAGCTGATGAACGGCATCGGTGATTTTGGTCCGAAGCCGCAAATATGCCCGGCAGAACCGCGCCAGATTTCACCTGATGAAACCAAAGTCACGGGCTTTGTGTTCAAAGTTCAGGCCAATATGGACCCCAAGCATCGCGACCGCGTTGCGTTCGTGCGGCTGTGTTCTGGTCACTTCAAACGCGGCATGAAATTGACGCATGTGCGCAGCAAGAAGCAGATGGCAGTTTCAAATCCAGTGCTGTTTCTAGCCGCTGACCGTGAGCTGGCGCAAGAAGCCTGGGCTGGTGATATTATCGGCATCCCTAACCACGGCCAATTGCGTATCGGTGACGCCCTGACCGAGGGCGAGGTCCTGCGGTTTACTGGCATCCCTTCATTTGCCCCTGAACTGTTGCAATCTGTACGCCCGGCCGATCCGATGAAATCAAAACATCTGGACAAGGCCCTGAACCAGTTCGCCGAAGAAGGGGCTGCCAAACTGTTCAAACCAATGGTTGGCTCGGGATGGATCATCGGTGTCGTAGGCCCCCTTCAATTCGAAGTTCTGGCCAGCCGGATCGAACAGGAATACAATCTGCCTGTGCGGTTTGAGCAAACTCAATTTACGTCAGCCCGTTGGATCACGGGCCCCAAAGAAGCGTTGGAAAAATTCATCGATGCTAACAAAGGTCACATGTCTACGGACCATGACGGCGACCCGGTTTACCTGACACGCTTGCAATGGGATATCGACCGGGTCGGCCGGGATCATCCAGATTTGTCCCTTGCAGCCGTCAAGGAAATGCAGGTTTAATCTTTTATTCTTATGCGTTTAGGCCTGACCACGTCAGATCGCTTGATAGTAACCTGATCGTGGCGATTATTTCGCCGCCGCAGTTTTGGCGCCAGAAATAGAAAAATCCCACTAAGCCCAAAAAACACCATCGCACCCGCCGTAATGTCAGCCAGCCATGTGCCAAGCCCGCTGGTTATCCAGCCGCGCGCGTGTAAAGTTTTGAACGCCGAGCCCCAGTATATCTTGCTGTCAACAGACCGCCCATCGGGATCATAGGTTTTGCGGGTAAATCGGGTTTTCACCCAGTAGTGGCCGCTTGCCGCAGCAACAATAACCCGCCCGCTTTCGCCATCAAACATATGCACATCGCGGTTGTGATAACTGGTTTTGCTACTCAACTTGAAATTATCACCAGGAAACACCCCAACCGCTACCGCCTTGGCCGCGTCTTGATCCAAAGCCTGCGGGTTTTGCCAGTCGTCAAATCGCGCTTCATCATACGCACTTGTCGGCAGCAGACCCAACACAAGTTTACTGTGGTGTCGCTAACACGGGATATGTCTGGTTTATGTAACATACGGTCTGTCCGGTTTTAAAGTCCCCGTAAGGAGGACGATATGAGCCGGATAGCTTTATTACAGGAACTAAGACGAATGAAGTTTTCAGAATA
>JBLHMX010000056.1:0-14225 GCA_047622625.1 Paracoccaceae bacterium
GGCGGTTCTGGGCCCGTGGGTATTTCTCTACAACCTCTGGAAATGTAACCGACGACATCATCACGCAGTATCTGGAATTACATTCCTCTAAATGATGCTACCGGCGTCAGCCGGTAGTCCTTCACTTTCCACCCTTGGCTTGGGTATCTGGCTGTCGCGGGTGGTACATTCCTGATTATCATCACGATATTGAATCAATTGATGACAAAAAAGATCGTTGCTGAGGCAAATATTGCCACGGCCCAAGCCGATACCTTCGCTGACTCCATCAGAAACGAGGCCGAACTGGTGCAAAGCCTAGGGATGCGGCAGGCTGTGTTTGATAGGTGGATGCAATACCGAAAACTATCGTTGGCGCGGACTATGTCATCCAGTGATCGCACAGGAACCTTTTCAAGCGCCACGAAAACCACGCGGTTATTTTTGCAATCGGCAATGCTGGGACTTGGCGCCTACCTGGTTTTGCAGAACGAATTGACGGCTGGCGCAATGATTGCCGGTTCTATTCTTTTGGGGCGTGCGCTTGCCCCTATTGAACAGGCCATCGGTCAATGGCAACTGGTGCAACGGGCGCAAACTGGCTGGTTGCGATTGTCAGAGCTATTGCAACGGTCGGCTTTTGAGGCCCCTAAAACCCAATTGCCGGATCCACGGGCAATTCTGGAAGTTCAACAACTGACAGTGATACCGCCGGGCGACAAACAGGCCGCTTTGCGGATGATATCGTTTCGACTTGAGCCTGGCAAAGCACTGGGCGTTATCGGCCAAAGCGGTGCAGGCAAATCAACATTGGCAAGGGCACTGATGGGGGTATGGCCTGCGGCTGGCGGCAAAATACGTTTGGATGGTGCCGCAACGGATCAGTATGATGCAGACGTATTGGGGTCATATATCGGCTATCTTCCACAGCGGGTGACACTGTTTGATGGAACAATTGCCGAAAACATCGCGCGGATGGCGTTGGAGCCCGACCCAAAACTGGTAATTGAAGCCGCCCAAAAAGCCGGCGCGCATGATATAATCGTGCGACTTCCCGATGGTTACGACACCCGTGTCAGCCCCCACGGCGGGCGTTTATCTGGCGGACAAGTTCAGCGTATTGGCCTTGCTCGAGCAATGTACGGAAATCCCGTTCTTCTGGTGCTTGATGAACCGAATTCAAATCTAGATTCAATCGGATCAGAGGCCTTGAACCGGGCTATTCGTGAAATGAAATCAAAAGGAATGTCAGTGATTATCATGGCCCATCGACCGGCGGCGATTGCTGAATGTGAATTGTTGTTAGTGATCGAAGACGGCCTTGCAAAGGCATTCGGCCCCCGCGATGAAGTCTTAAAATCCCAAGTGCAAAATCACAATCAAATTGCCAAGTCCCTCGGTCCGGAGACTAAAGAATGACCCGCAATTCCAACCAGCCGGATATTCGAGAATGGCGGGCGCGTGGCTCAATGGTGGTCGGATATTTCGCGTTAGTCGTATTGATTGCTGGCTTCGGAAGTTGGAGCGTGACTTCAAAAATATCGGGTGCTGTAATTGTCCCGGGGCAAATTGAAGTCGAACAAAACCGTCAGGTTGTTCAGCACCCAAATGGCGGTGTGGTCGGGAAAATTCTGGTGAGCGAAGGTTCGGTTGTTGAGGCGGGCGAAGTTCTAATCCGTCTTGATGATGCCTTGGTTCAATCTGAACTTACAGTGATTGAAAGTCAGTATTTTGAGATGGTCGCCAGAAGAGGCCGGCTGGAAGCAGAACGTGATGAAGCGGAAATAATATCATTTGACGATGGTCTTATAAGTGCGGGTACAGCCAATTCTGATGTGGCGAAATTGATTGCCGGACAGGAACGGTTGTTCACGGCTCGGCTGGGTTCGCAAAGGCGCGAAACTGACCAGTTGGCCGAACAGAACAAACAAATTGCAGCACAGATTGACGGCCTTGCCGCGCAGTACGACGCCCAGGTCAAGCAAATCGAACTGATACGTCTTGAGCTTGAAGACCAGAAAAAACTGTTA
This sequence comes from Paracoccaceae bacterium, assembly GCA_047622625.1. GTDB lineage: Bacteria > Pseudomonadota > Alphaproteobacteria > Rhodobacterales > Rhodobacteraceae > UBA5972. The sequence goes on from JBLHMX010000056.1 coordinate 2,010, forward strand.
GCCAAGGGGCTTGCACAAACGTCCCGGGTTTTGACGCTGCAACGTGAAGTCGCGCGAATGGAAGGGCTGCTTGGTGAAATTCGATCTTCAAAAGCCCAGGCCGCTGCTCGGTTAATCGAAGCTGGCATTGGGATACTGCGCCTAGGAAATCTGCGTCGAGAAGAGGCAATAACGAGATTGCGCGACCTTCAATACCGCGAAATTGAATTGTTTGAAAAACGCGCCTTGTTAACGAACACCCTTAGCGGGCTTGATATTCGGGCGCCGACATCTGGTGCAGTTTACGGTTTGCAAGTTCACGCGCTGCGATCTGTTATTCGCCCAGCGGATCCGGTGATGTTTATTGTCCCGCAAGACAGGCCCTTGGTGGTCACTAGCCGAATTGAACCCATCCATATCGATCAAGTGTTCGTCGGGCAGGAAGTGACGTTGCGGTTTTCCGGATTCGATCAACGAACGACCCCAGAACTATCTGGAAAAATTGTTAAGCTGTCGGCAGACGCTTTTGTAGACGAGGCGACTCGGGCTTCCTACTACCGTGCCGAAATAGTGCTTAGCTCGGAAGAGCTTGAAAAATTGAACGGGCTGGAATTACTGCCAGGGATGCCCGTAGAAAGCTTTATTCGCACCCAAGACCGAACGCCGTTGAATTACTTGCTTAAGCCCTTGGCTGATTATTTTAACAAGTCTTTCCGTGAAGGTTAAAATACGGGTTTTATGTCTTATGTTTTGCGAGTAGCGTCGCGCGAAACAACGTGAATTTGGGGGCATTATGTCTGGAAAAATCGAAAATAGACTGGCGGAATTAGGGATTACTTTACCTGCGGCACCTGCACCTGCAGCCAATTATGTGCCCTATGTTGTATCGGGTGATTTGGTGTTTGTGTCTGGTCAGATATCAAAAGACGAAAACGGCCTGATCCTTGGAAAATTGGGTGACAACATGTCTGTTGCCGACGGTCAAGCGGCTGCGAAGGTCTGCGCATTGAATTTGCTGGCCCAACTTAAGTCGGCCTGTGGCGGTGATCTTGATCGACTGGTCAAGGTCGTTAAGCTTGGTGGTTTTGTAAACTCCACCCAAGAATTTACGGACCATCCCAGTGTAATTAACGGCGCGTCTGACTTTGTTGGCGACTTGTTGGGCGATATCGGTGCTCATGCCCGCGCAGCTGTTGGATGTGCGTCACTTCCTTTAGGTGTTGCCGTTGAAATTGAAGGTATTTTTCAAATTCGCTGATGGCTTTGCATCCGTTATTCCTGACCAAACCAATCACCCACCGCGGGTTGCACGATATAGCGCAGGGCGCGCCTGAAAACTCGCCCGCTGCATTTCGTGCGGCTATGGACAAAGGCTATGGGATCGAGCTTGATCTGCAATGCTCGTCCGATGGTCAAGCAATTGTGTTTCACGACTATGAACTTGAGCGACTGACCAATGCCAAGGGGCTGATCAAAGACAAGGCCGCCGCTGAACTTGGCAAGATCAAGCTAAGGGACAGCGACGAAACGATCCCGACTCTGAAGAAGATTTTGGACACGGTTGCAGGTCAGGTTCCGCTTTTGATTGAGATCAAGGATCAAGATGGCGGGCTAGGTAGAAATGTTGGCCTAATTGCGCAGAACATCGCCGCGTTGTTGGAATTTTACCCGGGTCCGGTCGCGGTAATGTCGTATAATCCCCACGCAGTAGCGGCTGTGGGTGCGCTTGCAAATGACGTCACCTTGGGCTTGGTCACAAGCAGTTTCAGCCATGCGTCCTGGGATAAATTACCGACTGATTTGCGGAAACGCTTTGTTAATATCACTGATTTTGACGAAAGCGGCGCCAGTTTCATTTCCCACAATAGAAATGATTTGCACAGCGAACCGGTCACAAAGCTGAAGGCGCGTGGTGTGCCCGTGCTTTGCTGGACAGTGCAATCAAAGGATCAGGAAACCCAAGCACGCAAAATCGCAGACAATATTACATTTGAAGGGTATTTTGCCTGATGCAATCAGGGTTAATATCGTCTTGAAATGAGTGATAACGAACAAATAGAGATTTCTTTGGTTGCAGCAATTAGTGAAATTGCGCCTGACGAATGGGATGCCGTCGCTAATCCCGAAGGCCGCACACCCATTGATCCGTTCACTACACATCGGTTTTTGAAAGCCTTAGAAGACAGCGGCTCCGTTGGGCCAGGAACAGGTTGGTCGCCGCGCCACGTGTTGGCGCAAAAAGGAGATCAGTTGATTGCGGCGATGCCCTTATATGTCAAAGGACATTCACAAGGCGAATTTGTATTCGATCATTCCTGGGCAAATGCCTTTGAACAGGCGGGCGGGAAATATTACCCTAAACTGCAAGCAACCGTTCCCTTCACCCCTGCCAGCGGACGGCGGTTTTTAACCCGCCCCGGATTTAAAGAAATCGGTCAGGCAGCCTTAGTTCAAGGGGCGGTTCAAGTTGCCTCGGAAAACAACTTGTCGTCGTTTCATGTGACCTATTGCCTTGAAAGCGAAGCGCAAGCCGGGCGTGCGATGGGTTTAATGCACCGAACGGGCCAACAGTTTCATTGGTTAAACGACGAATATTCAGACTTCGATGATTTCCTTGCCAGGCTTTCATCACGCAAGCGCAAAGCGATCCGCAGAGAGCGCAACGGTTCACAGGCATTTGGGGGCGAAATTCACCTGTTAACCGGTGATCAGATCCAGCCTGAACACTGGGATGCATTTTGGCAATTCTATCAAGATACTGGCGCTCGAAAATGGGGTACACCCTATTTAAGCCGGGCCTTTTTCGATCAAGCCCAGATGCATCTTCGCGATGATGTTCTGTTGGTTCTCTGCCAAAAGGCAGGGCGTTGGGTGGCTGGTGCGTTGAACTTCATTGGCCGCGAAACGCTTTTCGGGCGCTATTGGGGTTGCGTTGAAGATTACCCGTTTTTGCATTTTGAAGTCTGCTATTATCAGGCTATTGAGTTTGCTATCAAACACGGCTTGCAACGGGTAGAGGCCGGTGCGCAAGGTCAGCACAAATTGGCGCGCGGGTATCTGCCAGTGGTCACACATTCGCTGCACTGGATCGGTGACGCTGGTTTTCGCCGCGCTGTGGCGCAGTTTTTGGAACAAGAACGCGAAGCCGTAGATGAAGATATTGAGATCTTAACGTCCTATGGACCGTTCAAAAGAGGAGGCGAAGAACACGAATGAAAGACGCATTATCAAAAGACGACCGCGCGCGCGATTTACCTGAATTGATGGCAAGTGGTTGGGAAATGGTCGAGAGTCGGGATGCAATTATTAAGAAGTTCAAATTCAAAAACTTCGTTACCGCATTTGGCTGGATGACACGCGCAGCGATATATGCTGAAAAATGGGATCACCATCCAGAATGGTTCAACGTGTACAACCGCGTCGAAGTTACGTTGACCAGCCATGATGTTGATGGATTGTCAGCGCGCGACGTTAAACTCGCACGCAAAATGGACGCTATGGCCGAAAGTTAAATCTGCGATAACAAGGTTTCACCGGCTGTAATATCGCAAGTTCCAGCTTCGGATTCAAAGTTCAAAACCTTGATCTCGCCGTCCACGACATAAGCAGAAAACCGTTTGCATCGGTCAATAAAACCTAGCGCGGCAACAGTGAATTCCAACCCTGCTGCCTTAGTAAACTCGGCCGTTGGGTCTGCTAACATTTCGATCCCTGCAGCGCCTGCGCCTGCTGCTTCATCCCATGCGTTCATGACGAAGGGGTCATTGACTGACAAGCAAATCACATGATCGATGCCTTTTCCCTTAAACGCGCTCATATTTCGCATGAAGCTAGGCAAATGGGCCGCAGAACAGGTGCGGGTAAACGCGCCGGGCAAGCCGAATATCACAACGTTCTGGCCCTCAGTCAGTGTCGATAGCTCAATCACTTCTGGCCCAGATTGCCCCGTTCGTCCCAATTTTGCGTTTGGCAATTGATCGCCGACTGATATTACCATGTCACCCTCTTTTGTATTGCCCGTGTTCAAAGGGACAATATAGGCTTAAGGCGGAATGTGAACCGGAAACTGCGAGTTAAACGAATGTCTCATATTGTTGTTATTGGTGCGGGCCAGGCTGGCTCGTCTTTGGTGGTAAAGTTAAGAAATCTTGGCTTTGAAGGTCAGGTTACCTTGATCGGCTCCGAAGATAGCCCGCCGTACCAACGCCCGCCGTTATCCAAGAAATATCTATTGGGCGAATTGGAATTGGAACGCCTGTATCTACGGCCTCACACGTTTTATGGCGAACATGATATTTCGCTGAAACTGGGCGCGTCGGTCACTGGCGTGGACACAGCCAGCAAAACAATTTCATTAGGCGGCGAGACACTTTCCTATGACCACCTGGCGTTCACGACTGGGTCCGACCCGCGACGCTTGCCCGCTGCAATCGGCGGCGAACTTGACGGGGTTTATGCAGTCCGCAGTTTGGCGGACGTTGATGCGATGGCACCGAATTTCGTTGAGGGTCGCAAGCTGTTGATTATTGGTGGCGGGTATATCGGCCTAGAAGCAGCAGCAGTTGCCGCTAAACGTGGCCTGCAAGTTGTTTTGGTGGAAATGGCGGATCGCATATTGCAGCGTGTAGCGGCACCTGAAACATCAAATTTTTTCCGGGAGTTACATGCGTCGCACGGCGTTGATATCCGCGAGGGCATTGGCCTTAAACGTTTGACCGGTGAGGGCCACGTAAGCGGCGCCGATTTAAGTGATGGGTCAAGTATTGAAGTCGATTTTGTTATCGCAGGTGTTGGCATTATGCCGTCAACCGGATTGGCAGAAATAGCGGGCTTGGCGATCGATAACGGTATTCACACCGATGCTTTTGGGCGCAGCAGTGTTGAAAATGTCTGGGCGGCCGGCGACTGTGCATCGTTTCCCTATAAGGGAGAGCGTATCCGGCTTGAGTCTGTGCCAAACGCAATTGATCAAGCCGAAATCGTCGCGGCGAACATGATGGGCGCTGAAAAGGAATATCTCGCACGGCCTTGGTTCTGGTCTGATCAATATGACGTGAAATTGCAAATTGCCGGATTGAATGTTGGTTATGATAATATCGTTACGCGCGCGGGGGATAAAGCAACTTCATTTTGGTATTATGCGGGCGACAAATTGTTGGCCGTTGACGCGATGAACGACCCGCGGGCCTATATGATTGGTAAGCGGATGATTGAGGGTGGAATTTCGCCCAACAAAACCATGGTTGCCGACGCTAGTAGCGACCTGAAATCTTTGCTGAAATAGATCATGCGGATTATAGGTGGTAAGTTTAAAGGATTGGCGCTTACCTCGGTCGGCAAAGGCGATGCGGCCGCGCATTTACGGCCCACGTCGGATCGGGTGCGTGAAAGTATCTTCAACCTACTGCAAAATGGCGGTTACGGCGATCCGTTGACTGGCGCGCGGGTACTTGACCTGTTTGCGGGTACAGGTGCGCTGGGCCTTGAGGCGCTAAGCCGGGGCGCAGCAAGTGTGACCTTTGTCGATGACGGCGTTAAAGCCCGCAGTATTATCAAAAGCAATATTGAGCTGTGCCAAGCCAATGAGACCACCAAATTGGTTGCAAGAAGCGCGATTCGATTGGGATCTAATTCAAGCCCGGCTTTTGATTTGGTCTTCCTCGATCCACCTTACGGTAAATCTTTGGGCGAAAAAGCACTTGAATATGCGCTAGGCTCAAACTGGATCGCACCTGATGCTTTAATAGTTTGGGAAGAAAACGCCGAAAAACCAGCCCCAACCGGGCTGACAAAATTGGACGCCAGGCGGTATGGGGACACATGGGTGCATATTTTAGCTGCTTAAGAGGCACGCTTTGCAATATATAGCGCGACATATCCGGCGGCATTGGCGCGGCACGGAAAACTGGGTGATTGCCCTGATTGCAAACCTGATTGCGCCGCGAATGTTGTTGCCGCTGATCCCAATTGGTTTTGCCGATACACCTGTGTTGGTTTTCAGTGGCGTGTTGTTGATTTGGCAAGTCATTGGCGGCTGGCGAAATGCCGGCCGCGTTATGCAGGAAAGCGGCGATATGGGTATCAGTGTCGCGATTTATTCTGGCGTTGGCTTGGCGATCGTACTGGCGATTGTGCAAGCCGTTGACTTGATTTCCGACAATTATTTGGTGCCGGTTGATCTGTCTGAACACGAAACGGTCTTGTTGGAAACCCGTCAGGAAGGCCAATTAATTGTTGTGACCGGTGACATCTCTTATGACGTGAACACGGCATTAACCGCGACTTTAGCCGCGTTTCCACAGGCCAAGGCAGTGTTGTTGAACAGCGCAGGTGGAAATATATTTGCGGGCCGCGCTTTGGCATTTACGATTTCGCAAAACAGCATGAACACCGAAGTCGATGAGAAATGCTTTTCTGCTTGCACATTGGCGTTTATGGCAGGCACAGCGCGATCATTGGGTGCAAGTGGCGCGTTGGGGTTTCATGGCTACGCATTTGACAGCGAACTTCTGGTGAAGAAATTGAATGTGCAAGACCAGCAAGCCGTGGACGAATTGTTTTTCGCGGCTCAAGGCGTTTCGCCAGATTTTATTGACCACATTTTTGAAGCTCCGCCAACCGCTCTTTGGCAGCCAAGTCGGGCAGAAATGTTGGCGGCGGGTGTGATTACACACTAACTTGCCGCCCTATTCCCTTGTTCAACAAATCTTATTGTGGGATTGTCGCACTAATCGCGCAGCTACTGTCATGAGGCCATGAAGAGCCCCCTTTCCCTTCTGAAAACTGTCTTTGGATTTGATGAATTTCGCCCCGGTCAGGGTGACATTGTCGATGCTGTTTGTGACGGGCGCAATGTCTTGGCGATCATGCCGACAGGTGGCGGTAAATCCCTGTGTTTTCAGTTGCCTGCCATCGTCGGTGGCGGCTTAACGGTTGTGATTTCACCTTTGATCGCGTTGATGCGTGATCAAGTTCGGGCGATGAACGAACTTGGCGTAGCAGCCGGTGCTTTGACATCTGGAAATACTGATGAAGAAATAGAAGAGGTGTTTGTCGCGCTTGAAATGGGCAGCCTGCGCTTGCTGTATATCGCACCCGAGCGGCTTGCCAATCCCGGTACAATGTTGATGCTGAAAAAATTGGACGTGCGCTTAATCGCGGTAGACGAGGCCCATTGCGTTTCCCAATGGGGCCATGATTTTCGCCCGGATTACCTGCGCCTTGGTGATCTGCGCAAGCAACTTAACGTGCCTCTGGCGGCGTTTACAGCCACGGCAGATGCCGAAACCCGAGTTGAAATCGTTGAACGGTTGTTTGACGGCAACGCGCCCGAAATATTCCTTCATGGCTTTGATCGACCCAACATCAATCTGGCCTTCCAACCTAAAGACAAACCGCGCCAGCAAATCCTAGATTTCGCCAAGGCGCGCCGCGGACAATCCGGTATCATCTATTGCGGCACGCGCGCCAAGACCGAAGTTTTAGCCCAAGCATTGCGCGCGGAAGGTCACGTGGCTTTGCACTATCACGCAGGCCTTGATCCCGAAGCTCGCCGTATCGCAGAAACCCGGTTTTCCCGCGAGGACGGTTTGATTGTGGTTGCCACCGTGGCCTTTGGTATGGGCGTCGATAAACCCGATATCCGCTGGGTGGCGCACGCAGATCTGCCAAAATCTATCGAAGCTTATTATCAGGAAATCGGTCGTTCAGGTCGGGACGGTGCGCCCGCCGACACGCTTACACTTTACGGGGCCGAAGATGTGCGCCTGCGCCGCTCCCAGATTGACGAGGGTTTGGCCCCGCCTGAACGAAAAGAGGCTGATCATGGTCGTTTGAACGCCTTGCTTGGTTTGGCCGAAGCCCGACATTGCCGCCGCCGCGTTTTGCTGCGCTATTTTGGCGATGAAATGGACAAATGCGGCAATTGCGATCTTTGCGCCAACCCACCAGAACTGTTTGACGGAACACTCGCAGTCCGCAAGGCACTGTCAGCAATTCTGCGCACGGATGAATTTTTCGGCGCTGGGCATCTGATAGACATTTTGCGTGGCGTGACCACAGACAAAGTGCGCGAACGCAGCCATGACAAATTACCAACATTTGGCGTGGGGGCGGACCTTTCCAAGGGCGAATGGCAAGCCGTGTTTCGCCAGATGATGGGCTATGATTTGATCCGGCCCGATGCCGCCCGATATGGCGCCCTCAGGATGACCCCCGCAGCGCGGCCTATTCTTCGGGATGAGGCTAGTATCGAGCTGCGCCGCGATACAATCGTGTCGCAAAAAGGTCGTTCACGCCCGACAGTAAAAGCCTTAGTCGCTGAAGAAGATGAACCAATGCTGGCGGCCCTAAAATCCAAACGCCGCGAGTTGGCAGAAGCCATGAAAGCGCCGGCCTATGTGGTGTTCCCCGATCGCACGTTAATTGAAATGGCCACTAATCGACCGGCTGATCTGGATGGGTTTGCGCAGCTTGCGGGCGTCGGGGCCAAAAAGCTGGATAAATACGGCAAGGTGTTTCTAGAGGTGATTAACCAAGCGCCGGTTGTTGAGTTACACCCTGCTCGACAAAAACTGGCTGGCCGCGACAGCGGTGATATGTTTGATCGCCTACAGGCGGCACAGCTTGATTTGGCGCGTGGAGTTGACGGCGCGGATAAACTAATGAGCTGTTCCAGCGCGGCTCTTGCAAAGCTCGCTGCTGGAAATCCTGGCTCTATTGGCGAGATTAACCGGATACTGGGTGTTGCTAAAGCAGAACGGTTTGGCGCTCGGTTCCTGGAAGTTTTGCAAGACGTGTGAATTTGCTGTAAAGGATCACATGGGGGCATTGTTACGGTCGGAAAGGCCAGATGATGTTCAAGAATATTTTGCCGTTGATTACCGGCCTGGCATTGGCCGGGACGCTGTCACAATTTCCGGAATTTTCACAACAATATACCCAACGCGTTGGTGGTGCATATTTTGAGCTTCGTGAAGTCGCCGATGGGTTTCGCGCCGATGCTGCGGCCAGTGGTAAAACCGTAAAGCAAGCAGTCGGTGAATATTTCGCCGCTGACAGTGATTTTTTTCATGATCGCGGGCGACGCATCGAATATATCATGCAGCGCGAAGAATATTTGGCAAACCATTATAGCACGTTAACATCAAGCAGTGGGTTTGGGCAGTTGATCGAATTTGCCCAAGAGCGGGACTTTCAACTAACACGCGACACTTTTGGCATTTACAAACCCGCCGTTCCTCTGACACTTGTGGGTGGGGCTCATGCTGGCCTTGGTTTTCTCGTGGGATTTTTGGCGCTTCGTTTTCCGGCATTGTTCCGGCGAAAACGCCGAAAAGACCGCACCGCACTTGCTTAAGTACTGGCACTATCGGGGGCGTTATGCTGACAGTTATTTCACCGGCCAAGCGGCTAGATTTTGATCCTGTATCACTGAAAGTACCGGCCAGCCTGCCGGAATATCAGGGCGATGCGGTTTCCCTTAGCATCGCAGCGAGGCGACTTTCGGTTGTGAAGTTGCGTAAACTGATGGCGATTTCGCAGGACTTGGCCAAGCTCAATCAAGGCCGGTTCAAAGCTTTTGAGGTAGAACCGGTTGACGAAATAACCAAACCAGCAGCTTTGGCCTTTGCAGGTGACACCTATTTGGGTCTTGAGGCCGGAACACTTGAGGTCGAAGAACTGGCCTACGCGCAGAACCATCTTCGCATCCTGTCTGGCCTTTATGGCTTGCTGCGCCCGATGGATCGCATTCAACCTTACCGTCTTGAAATGGGCAGCCGTTTGGCAACAAGGCGTGGCAAGAACCTTTACCAATATTGGGGCGCAAGGCTGGCTGAAAACTTGAACAGTCTTGCCACTGAAGCCAACGCAAAAACCCTGCTCAACTGCGCCAGCGTAGAATACTTTACGGCCGTCAAAACTGACAAGCTGGCAATCCCTGTTGTCACGCCTGTGTTCCTGGACATGCAAAAAGGCGAAGCAAAGATCATCAGCTTTTTTGCCAAGAAAGCCCGGGGTGCAATGGCGCGGTTTGCGGTGCAGAACCGGATAACTGAAGCGGCTGACCTCAAAAATTTCGATACCGGCGGATATGTTTACCAACCAGCACAATCCGATCCCATGCGGCCGGTCTTTCTGCGTGACGAAACCTAGTTTTTCATTGTTCGGCAAATATTCTGGGGTGTGGGGTAAAACCCCGCATTAAGCTGTTTCAGGCAAATACCCCCTGCGCGAACCAACCACCCGAACTTAGGCCGCCATGAGCAAAAAACAACCACAACCGCTCGCCGGTTTCGACCTCGACGCGCCAGTAATCGCGCAAGCCAGATCGCCAGTTGGGATCGTCCAGCCACCATTCCGGTGCGATGCGTTCAGGGCCACTGGCGGTAACGGTCTTGTAGTCCCGCCGTCGCCAACGAAAAGCCGCAGGCGGGCCGACGATATTTAGGGCTGCAACAATTTCTGGCGGGAATAACACCAGCGGGCGAGGGTTTGTTGAAGCGGCCCAATTCATTTCAGGTTCAGACCAAGCTGCCCCCATGATGGTCGCGGTCTTTTCCGGGATATGACTGTCAGCGGGGTGCCGCCGACTGATCGCTTCCAGCCCGATGCGCCCGCCGATACGGGTCATCAAATCTTCCATCGCTGTGCCATTGGTGTGCTTGTGATTAGCCGCACTTAGGGCGGCGGCATGACCGCTGTGTTGGGTTGGGTGCAAGGGTTCCACCACAACGATCTCAATCCGGATCACGTCAATGCCAAAGCCGGGGTCAATCTCGGCTAACTTTAGGGCGATAAGCGGGCGAATTTGATCGGGCGAATGGCTGGGTCGCGCCAACCCTGCCTCGATACTCTGGCTGGTATGGTCGCTGCGCATCAGGCCTAACCGAATGCGTCGCGCGCCTTTACCTGCTTGTTTCAGTCGCTCGCACAGGGGTGGCAGCAACCGGTCAATCGCGGCCATGATGTCACTTTCAAGGCCAATCGGGTCGGGCATGGTTAGGCGGGTGGCGAATATGTTTTCCGGTCTTGCCGGGGTGATCGGTTCAGGTTCAACCCCCAACGCCTGATCCAGACGTCGCCCCACATCGCGGCCAAACCGGCGGGCCAATGCAGCCCGTGGCAGGCAGGCCAATTCATCAATCCGCCGGACGCCAAGGCGGTTTAGGTTGGTTCTGGCCGTTGCCGACAGGCGCAAGGCGGCGATGGGTAGGCGGGCGATGGCTTGGCGGGTTTTGCTCGGTTCAGCGATCACCGGGGCATCTGTGTTGATCTTCGTTCGTGGGGCCGCCCCGCCGCGTGTCCAATGGCGTTTGGCGGCGCGGGATCGTGTGGCGGGCGCCTCTTGGTCTATGGCGTCGCCGGATCGGTCATTCTCGCTCAATTGACCTGCGTATCGGGCCAGCGCCCAAGCCGCCCCGGCTGTATCGGCGATACCGGTTTGCACGCTTAACCCAAGGCGAGCGCAATCCGCTTGCAAGACTTCGGTTAGGGCAAGTTCACCGCCAAACAAATGGGCGCAGCCGGTGATATCAAGCAACAAGGCAGATGGGGGTTCTTCGGCAACGTAAGGTGTGAATTTTCCGGCCCAACGACGCAAACGGGTTAGGAAAGCGGCTTCGGCAACATGGCTTGCGGGGCGGGTAATTAATTCGGGACAAAAAGCGCGGGCATCCCGTAAAGGTTGCCCTATGCGCAACCCTTCTGCCTCGGCTTCAAATGACAGACTGGCAAGGGTTTGCGTGTTGTTGTCAGTCGCGACAACCGCAAAAGGCCCCTCAAGCGTACCGCGCTCAAGGCGCAAAACACGCTCCGCTGCGAGGCGGGGAAACCAAATTGAAAGGATGCGGCGGCTTTGTTGCATGGACACGTTCTCTGTTTGTTCCAACTTAAAGCCCAAACTGGGATGAGTCGAGTCAGAGAGTTCGGCAAAGCAAAGGTCGCAAACAAGCATGAAATCGCCACAAAAATCACGTGGATTGAAAAAAAGAGGATCGTACATGGCAATTCTATCGAGCGCGCAAAAACGGAAATATCAGGAAGACGGTGTAATCGTGGTTCCCAGCGCGATTAGCGGCGCGCTTCTGGACAGATTGCGGGTTGATTTCGCTGGCTGGGTCAATGAAAGCCGCAGCCATGATGGCCCATTTGGGGCAATGCAGGACGGTCGGCCAAGATTCGATGTTGAACCTGGTCATTCTGCCAGTAAGCCGGGATTACGGCGCGTTGGTTCGC
>JBLHMX010000057.1:0-14099 GCA_047622625.1 Paracoccaceae bacterium
GATTCATTCTCCCCAGACAACTACAATCTTCAAAGTGCCGACGGCCCAGAGATTGGCCAAAAAGCGCCTGATTTTGAGTTGCAAACACATGATGGCCGCAAACAAAGGCTGTTGGATTTTGACGGTGACTGCCTAATTCTTGAACTTGGCAGCATGACGTGTCCACTATTTCTGACGCGGCACGATAATATGCTGGAAATCACGCGTAACTACCCGCAGGCAAGTCATGCTGTACTTTATGTCCGTGAAGCGCACCCAGGCGAAGCAATTCCGGCTCACAAATCCATAGAGGAAAAGAAAGCCTGTGCGGCCATCCTGAAGACCGAACTTGAAGACCCGCGAACAATTCTGGTTGATGGCGTCGAGGGAGCGGCGCACCTGGCTTATGGCAGTATGCCCAATGCGATTTACATCATCGACAACGAGGGTATTGTTCGGTTCAAAGCGCCTTGGAATAACTGCGCAACAACACGCAAGGCACTCGATGCGGTGCTTCAGAACAAACCCGCCAATTTCAAGAGCTACTTCAAGCCCGCCAAACCTTGGATAGTGCTTAGTACCGCGAAACGTGCAGGCAAAGGTTCGGCTAAGGACTTTTTCATTGGGTTACCCCGACTGATATGGAATGTCCTTATCAAGAATAATTTGAGGACATTTTTTAGAAGGTCTTAGCTACCAAGTGTGCTTTCAAGTGGTATTTGGGATGGCCCAATAATGAATTTGAGTTTAGGAAGCTACCTATTATAATTTTGGAGATTTGAGCTATGATGCGCCGTACCCTTACTATCGCAATTTCTGCACTTGCAATCGCTTTGGCAACAGCACTACCAGCTGACGCCAAATTGAAGAATAAAGTGTTTCGCTATACAGTTGGAGCTTCGGTTGTTTCAGCTTTTTCAGAAATGTGCGGCGCGAAACGCATTGGGAAATTCCAAGAGAGCTTTATTGTATTTGCGGGCACCAAACAGAAGCTTTCTGATAAAGATAAAACAGATATTAGGGCCTTGTTTGCACGCGCCAAAAAGGACGCCTATGAGAGGATTCCAGCCGGCGCGGCGCGGAAAAAGCAATGCTCAATACAGTCGAATGCAGAACGTCAAAAAGCGATAGATCAGGGTATTTCCGGTAAATGGAAAGGTATCGCTTTTTAGCGATTTGATGCACCTAAGGAGAATCCTTTGTTGAATATCGACGCCACCAGATTTTCTGGGTAGATAGCCAGAACCAGCGGCCTTCAGAACAACAGCTTCGGGTTCGCCAAAGCGCTCGGGATTTGTTAGCTCAATTATTGTCGAAATGGCGGTTCTGCAGGTATTCTCTTTAGACAGAAAAGCCCTACACAGCGGACATCGAGGATTGAGGCCAAGCGACTCAATCACTGCGAACTACTGCTTCGCTCAACGCGAAGATTGATGCTAAATGGCACGTGCATGTCATTTGCCAAGGCGGAGTAAGCCAAATATCATTTGGCTGGGTCACGCGCCCTAACGGTAAAATATTTGAAATGCCGGCAAAACGACCTCTCGCCATAGCTGTCGGTCTGTAATAGACACCGGCCATGTCCAAAATTTCCTCCCTTTTTGTTACCCGCCTTTATCGTGCCAACCTGTCCGAATTTGGCACGTCGATAGACGCGGGCGAGCTTAACAACTCGTGCCTTTCTATTGCCGACGATGATGAGGCCGGCCAGCAGTGGTGCGAGGAAAATGATTACCCCGGCTATACCAGTTATGCGTCGTTAGATGATCTTGCTTGGCGGTTTTCGATCTTTAAAGATCTGGTTGAAACGCTTGATCAACATGTGGCCAACTTTGCAAAAGATTTGGCTTTTGACTTGAAAGGTAAGGCACTTAAACTTGACAGCATGTGGATTAACATTCTGCCAATGGGCGGCACTCATTCGTCCCACATCCACCCGCATTCTGTCATCAGTGGCACAACTTATGTGGCGATGCCAGATGGCGCCAGTGCGCTAAAGTTGGAAGACCCGCGTTCCGCACGAATGATGGCAGCACCCCAACGCTTGCCCGATGCACCGGAAGAGCTGCGCAGCTTTATCTATGTGAAACCAGAAGTTGGCGAAGTCCTGCTATGGGAAAGCTGGCTGCGTCACGAAGTGCCAATGAACATGACAGATGACGAACGGATCAGTGTGAGTTTCAATTATAGCTGGGTGTAAATGCTGCATGTCTGGCATCCGTGATTGCAGTGAATTTTGTACATGTTAAACTGCTCCTTCACTATAAAACGACCGTTTCCGAACTTGAGTGTTGTCTTAACTCTCGGCACCGATTGATGTGAAGCCTGCGTTTTTCGCGTGATCCAGCGGTCGGTCTGGTTCGCAGTCAAACCCATTTCCGATTATATTCTGTAATCTCAGGGCGTGGTGATAGGTGGTGGTTTGCGCCTTGCACCGGACAAGGCGTTGCCCGTGATGGCAGCGAGAAGCAGAGCCCCGCCTATAAGTGTTGTCACTGACGCGTTCTCTCCGAGGAACAACCAGACCCAAAGCGGGCCAAGAAGGACCTCGGCTAGTGAAAGTAGGGTCAGTTCGGCCGCGGGCAGGGTTTTTGAGCCGAGCGTATAAAGCACAAGCCCGGCGCCAACCTGAAATACCCCCATGCCCATCGCGATGCCGCCATCATTTGGGGTTAATACCAGCGATAACCCGAGGCTAAGGCAGATTGATGTGGTGATGACGATTGCAAAGAGGCCCGATAGGAAAACGGCTGGCAGCATCTCGCCCGATTTTCCCCACCGCAGAGCGACGGTGAAGATCGAAAAGCCGAGTGCCGATCCAAGTGCTGCCAAACTGCCACCAATTGCTGCACCTTCAGATTTGTCCGCAACCATGATACCGATCCCCGCAATAGCGACCAAGATCGAGACCCATGTGGCGCGGCGAACCCGCTCACCCAGAACGATCCAGCCAAGGATCGCCGTCAGAAATGGCGCCGACGCAAACAGCAACATCGCGTTGGCAACCGACGTTGTCTGAATAGCATAGATACCGCCCGCATAAGCCGCCACAAGGGACAGCCCGCCAATCGCCGCCGGAAACCCTGCCCGGCGCGCCTGGGTTAGCGGGTTTTCTTTTGTTCGGATAAGGATGATGAAAAACAAGAAGGTGCTGAGGCTGATGGAGCGGTAAAGCAGGATTTGCCAGACCGAGGCGTCGTCAATCAAGCGGATGCCGAGACCGACGGTGGACCACAGAACCCCAGCTGCAAGTACAAAGATTAAGCCCGTTCGATGGCTGAAAGCTATGGGTTGGTTGATCGTTGCATAGGCCATTGGGCGGTCCTGTTGAAGTGTGCTGACTGTCGGAGTTTATTGAAATGCAACCAATGTGACCTTCAGTTTGCGACGTAGGAATGTCGGGAGAAGAGCGTGGAAAGACACCTAGGGTCGGGGAAGGACGCTCCAGGATGCACGGCCCAGTGCGGGCTGTGGCTGATGTTCTGCTATCGGAATGCCGGCTGCGTCACGAGGTGCCGATGAACATGACAGATGACGAACGCATCGGTATTCGTTTGTATTATAGTTGGGTATAGGGAAAGTGGCGTCGGCCATCGATAAATTCGGCCGATGCACAAATCACTTGGCAATTTTAGCAGCCACAGAGACCTATTTTTTCAACACGCCATACCAAGAGTATGCGTTTCCTGTGCCATTTGTGTATTCCGAATAAAGATTACACCGCCCGCCTGGGGACCCATTCAAATAGTTAAATTTGAAATTGCACTCGAAACCTTTACAAATATGCGGTTGATCGGCGCTGTTCAATTTCTGACACTCCAACGCGCATACCGTCGGGTTGGAAATGCCGTCCATAGGGGGCTGTATTATTGAACCACGCAATGTTCCCGTTTTATCGATATTGAACTTGTTTTTGATGACGGCAACAAGATCACCAATACTTGGCCCTTCATTTCCATTACCAGTTACACCTTGACTGTCGAGGATTTTTTTACGTTCCGGGGGTATGAAAAACAGCTCGAAGCAGCTTTCCAGTGCCGATTGAACAGATGCATCATTAAATGGTTTCAAATCCGGATAATTAAGGCTTTGTCGCAGGTCTTGGGTAGTGCCACCCGAGCAATAAAGATCGGGATCGTCGGCTCTGGTTCCAGAAACCACATTGGTAAAAAACGCAACCCTCGGAACTCCAACATGTGCGGATTTCGCAGGCTCAACACTGTAACTGAATGTTTCTCCCAGAATGTTGATATCGGAGTTGCATACGGCTCTACTTTCGTCAGAAAGCTTATTCCAATTCTCAGGCTTCTTGCACCGAAATCCCGGCATATAATTATCGAGGATGTCAAAGTTATCGGCCCACTCGCTAAGTGCGGGAGCCGCCCATTGGAATGCCGCAATACCGTCGGTATAGGCTTCGCTTGCCATTTCTTGCGTCCACACTTGGCTTGTAGTTACAACATGTGCGATATGCCCACTAAAAAAACGGTCACTTGCAGGATTGCTGGAAAGATATCGATTATCCGTTCCGATAAAGAATTCTTGGCCAGAGTCTTCCATCTTCTTGTCGGCAGCAAATGTTTGCGAGCCCTGTAAAACCCCATCCATATATAACGCTATGGAACTACCATCAAAAGTGCCTACGGCAAGGTGCCAGTTCCCGTCATTCGATGCAAACCACCCATCCCACGGGAAATCACGTGGTTCTTGATTCTTGCAATTTTCGTCATTCTTGTGCTCTGGGATATCGCATTTATTGCAAAAATCCGGGTCGGCCCCGGCGAGCGGTATTTCACTTATGCCAAAAAATTCACTGTCTTCATCTTGAATTTGGAATGCAAGCCCATGACAGGCTGCAGTAAGGGTAAATGACCCTCCATTTTTGTCGCTGCCAGAGAACCATTTTGAAACAATAGTTTGGTATTTCTCGCGTTTGCTTTTAGTTCTGAACCAAGCAGCTACGGTCAGAGAGTCCCGATCTCCCAAATCGATCGAAGGTACATGAACAGCGATATTGGCCGCGTTAAAATACATCGCCCATTCAGTACCGAATTTTCCCCGGGTGTAGTTACCCCCGTCTATAACCGACCCGTTGAATACTGAAGTCGAGTCTTCTGCCATTGTGAATGGTTGAGAGTTCGTCTCTTCAAAATCCCAGGTTGAATTGGGCGTCTGCGCATAAGCGCTTGGTGTTGCAAAGCCAATACATACCATTAGGCACGCAACTAATTTCGACATCTGTTGAATCTGCATAATTATCCTCCCAAGAGCGCGAAACCTCCCGCGATCTCTCAACCCTAACAAGGCCCTTCAATTATGCAACAGGCGATCAAGATTGTGTAGGCATCGGTATAGTTTACCGGCACGACTGCCTTCACCATGCTTGCGGGCAGCCGCGCAATCAAGTTTCATGAGCCCCACCAGACCATGCATATCCGGCGACTAAGGTATCAGCATTACATTCAATTATAGCTGGACTTGAATGACGAGGCTTGCCAGATACGCGTTTGCTTTCAATAACGAAACTATGATCTAGAAAGAATCGACATGAAAAAAATTAGCGTTATGAAAATTACCCTGTTGGGAGTTCTGGTTGCTGGCGGGGCCGAAGCCGTGCATCAGTACATGACTGACTCGCTGTTTTTCAAATATCCGGCTGGACCTTTGGGGGCAATCACGGGACGCGCGTTGGTCGGCGCGTTAGTCGGCGCATTTCTTGGGTCAGTCTGGAACGGTTTTGCGAAGAAAGACGATACCGCTGACGAAGACGATTAAGACGGTTTCGTAAGGATTTGGTAGCAGGTTCATTGGTCTTTCCGCCGGTATTGCTTGGGTCATGCAATCAAGTTCCCGCAATAGGTTGTGTGCCAATAGTCCCGCCTGATTTAAACCTTACTTCCCCTCTTGCCAGCCTTACATTTCACGCCTATACGACGCACTTCGATAACTGACTCCACCGGAATCAGGGTAACCTTGCGAGCTTGTGTAACATGCTTGCATTTGAGGCCTACCGGTGATGTTGAAAGGAACCACAGCGATGAACGCTGCAGAACTACGTGATAAAACACCTGACCAATTGCGTGAAGCGCTTGCCGACCTGAAGAAAGAGCAGTTTAATCTGCGCTTTCAAGGCGCCACTGGCCAATTGGAAAACACCGCCACGATGAAAACAGCGCGCCGCACTGCTGCTCGTGTCAAAACAATTTTGAACCAAAAGGCCGCTGAAGCGGCTGCTGAATAAGAGGAGCGTGAACAATGCCTAAACGTATTCTATCCGGCACTGTAACGGGCGACCAGAACACACAGACCATCACGGTTTCTGTTGAACGTCGTTTCACGCATCCGATTCTTAAGAAAACTATCCGTAAGTCCAAAAAATACCGGGCACATGATGCGGAAAACCAATTCAAGATCGGTGATCTAGTTCGCATTGAAGAATGCGCGCCTATCTCGAAAACCAAACGCTGGACGGTTGTTCTCGACGCTTAAGTCGAACCGCACAGTTAATCGAAACCGTGGGGCGAATTTTGCAGCGTTCCACAGGTCGGAGGAAAATAAATGATCCAGATGCAAACAAACCTGGATGTTGCTGACAATAGCGGCGCTCGCCGTGTTCAGTGCATCAAGGTTCTGGGCGGTTCCAAACGACGTTATGCGTCGGTTGGGGACATTATTGTTGTTTCAGTGAAAGAAGCCATCCCACGTGGGAAAGTCAAAAAAGGCGACGTTCGCAAAGCAGTAGTGGTTCGCACCAGAAAAGAAGTCCGTCGCGCAGACGGCACAGCAATCCGGTTTGACCGGAATGCGGCAGTTATCCTTAACACTGCGGGTGAGCCGGTTGGCACACGTATCTTCGGCCCAGTTGTTCGCGAACTACGCGCGAAGAACTTTATGAAGATCATCTCGCTTGCACCGGAGGTGCTGTGATATGGCTGCTAAGTTGAAAAAAGGTGACAAAGTCATCGTTCTAACTGGCAAGGACAAAGGTCGCGAAGGTGAAATCACCACGCTTGACCCGAAAACCGGCAAAGCCAAAGTCGCTGGCGTTAACATGGCTATCCGCCATGTTAAGCAAAGCCAGAACAACCAAGGTGGACGTATTCCGCAAGAAGCGGCGATCCAAGTTTCCAACCTTGCACTGGTTGATCCACAAGATGGCGGCGCAACGCGCGTTGGCTTCCGTATGGAAGGCGACAAGAAAGTTCGTTTCGCTAAAAAATCGGGAGCCTTGATCGATGTCTGATTATACCCCCCGCCTGAAGTCGCAATATGCGGATGCTATTCGCCCCGCGATGAAAGAAGAGTTCTCGTATAAGAACGATATGCAGATCCCCAAGCTTGACAAAATTGTGTTGAACATGGGTGTCGGTGAAGCCGTTGCAGACAGCAAGAAGATCCGTTCAGCCGAGTCTGATCTGACCACGATTGCTGGCCAAAAGGTTGTCCTTACCAAAGCCAAAAACTCGATTGCGGGTTTCAAGCTGCGCGAAGACATGCCGATTGGCGTTAAGGTAACCCTGCGCGGTGACCGTATGTATGACTTCCTTGACCGTCTGGTCACAGTTGCCATGCCTCGGGTTCGTGACTTTCGCGGCGTTTCACCAAAAAGTTTTGACGGCCGTGGCAACTACGCAATGGGCCTGAAAGAACATATCGTGTTCCCTGAAATTGACTTTGATAAAGTCGATCAGTTCTGGGGAATGGACATCGTAATCTGCACCACCGCAAACACTGACGCCGAAGCAAAGAGCCTGTTGAAACATTTCAACATGCCTTTCACGGCTTAGCGCGGATAGGAGAGAAAACATGGCAAAAGCCTCAATGATCCAACGCGAAGTGAAACGCGCCAAACTGGTGGAAAAATACGCCACCAAACGCGCCGCTTTGAAAGAGATCGCAAATAATCTGGAATTGCCGATGGAAGACCGCTTCAAAGCGCGTCTTAAATTGGCAAAGCTGCCCCGTAATTCATCAGCCGTGCGTTTGCACAATCGCTGTCAGATTACAGGCCGTCCACACGGTTATTACCGGAAACTTAAAGTATCACGGATCGCGCTGCGCGATTTGGCCTCGTTTGGTCAGATCCCGGGCATGGTCAAGTCAAGCTGGTAAGGGAGATTTAACATGACAATGATGAACGACCCTATCGGCGATATGCTGACACGTATTCGAAATTCGTCTATGCGCGGTAAGTCCACTGTTCGTACGCCAGCTTCCAAGCTGCGCGGCTGGGTTTTGGATGTGCTGCAAGGTGAAGGTTACATTCGTGGTTACGAGGCGGCAACTAATGCTGCTGGGCACCCCGAACTGGAAATCAGCCTGAAGTATTTCGATGGCACACCGGTTATCCGCGAACTTAAGCGGGTTTCCACACCAGGCCGCCGGGTTTATGCTGGCGTTAATGACATCCCAACAGTCCGTCAGGGCCTTGGGATTGCAATCGTCTCGACACCGAACGGTGTTATGTCCGATGCACAGGCTCGTACCGACAATGTCGGTGGCGAAGTTCTGTGCACGGTCTTTTAAGGAGCTGTTGCAATGTCTCGTATTGGTAAAAAACCAGTTGATCTACCAGGCGGCGTTTCTGCCAGCCTGTCCGGTCAAACCATCGAAGTGAAGGGCCCGAAAGGCGTTCTTAGCTTTACTGCAACTGACGATGTGACAATCACCATCGCTGACAACTCTGTTTCGGTCGAGCCTCGCGGCAAATCCAAACGTGCGCGTCAGCAATGGGGCACATCACGTACCCGCATTTCAAATTGCGTGACCGGCGTTACCGAAGGTTTCAAAAAAGAGCTTGAGATTAACGGCGTTGGTTATCGTGCGCAAATGCAAGGCAACGTGTTAAAGCTGTCTCTTGGTCTGTCGCATGACGTCAACTATGAAGCGCCTGCCGGTATCACCGTCACAGCGCCAAAACCAACCGTAATCATCGTCGAAGGTATTGACGCGCAAGTGGTCGGCGAAGTCGCCGCCAACATTCGCAAATACCGCAAGCCTGAGCCTTACAAAGGCAAAGGCATCAAGTACAAAGACGAATATATCTTCCGCAAAGAAGGTAAGAAAAAGTAAGGAACTAGACTTATGGCTACGACTAAGCGAAATCTGTTCCTTAAGCGCCGTATGCGCGTTCGGAACAAACTCAGAAAATCAGCAGACGGTCGTCTTCGGCTTTCTGTTCACCGCTCTAGCAAAAACATCTCGGTCCAGTTGATCGACGATGTTAAGGGCATCACATTGGCATCCGCCTCGTCTTTGGAAAAAGACTTGGGCGTGGTTGGCAAGAATAACATTGAAGCATCCGCCAAAGTGGGTTCAGCAATTGCTGAGCGCGCTAAAAAGGCTGGCGTTGAAACTTGTTATTTTGATCGCGGCGGCTTTCTTTTCCACGGAAAAATCAAAGCCCTTGCAGAAGCTGCCCGCGAGGGCGGCTTGAAATTCTAAGGAGTATCCCAAATGGCTAGAGAAGAACGAGGCCGGGGACGTCGCGATCGTGACGAAACTCCGGAATTTGCAGACCGCCTAGTAGCGATCAACCGCGTTTCCAAAACCGTAAAGGGTGGTAAGCGTTTCAGCTTTGCAGCCTTGGTGGTTGTTGGCGATCAAAAAGGCCGCGTCGGCTTTGGCAAAGGTAAAGCCAAAGAAGTACCCGAAGCGATCCGTAAGGCAACCGAAGCTGCAAAGCGCACAATGATCCGTGTGCCATTGCGTGAAGGTCGCACGTTGCACCACGACATGGCAGGCCGTCACGGCGCTGGCAAAGTTGTGATGCGGACTGCACCGCAAGGTACTGGCATTATCGCCGGTGGCCCAATGCGTGCTGTGTTTGAAATGTTGGGCGTTCAGGATGTGGTGTCAAAATCCATTGGTTCGCAAAACCCTTACAACATGATCCGTGCTACCATTGATGGTCTGTCAAAAGAAGCCAGCCCTCGCATGGTCGCCCAGCGTCGTGGTAAAAAGGTTTCCGACATTCTGCCGAAATCCGAGGCTGCACCTGCTGCCCCGGTTGAAGCAGAAGCGGAGGCTTAAATCATGGCAAAAACAATCGTTGTAAAACAAACCGGATCCCCGATCCGCCGTCCAGCCAAACAGCGCCAGACGTTGATCGGCCTTGGTCTGAACAAGATGCACAAAACACGCGAGCTGGAAGATACCCCAGCCGTGCGTGGCATGGTCGCGAAGATCAGCCATATGGTTGAGATTATTGAGGAAAAGGGCTGAAGCCTTTTTTGTCGGTTAAGAAATTGAAACGCCTCGTGGGAAACTGCGGGGCGTTTTTTGTGGTTTGATAAATTTGCCATCGACAGTACTGTGCAATTACCCACTTATTGAGAGGCTCATGGATTATCCTGAACAGAAGGAAAAATTTGTAGATCGAATGTATTCCGAGTGGCTTCCAGCATTTTGCGACTCGAGGGCGGGAGATTTCAAAGTTGAGGGTTTTCACGAAAAATCCCTGAAGCGGTTAACGGGCTATGATGCTTGCTGGTTTATGGAGGCCGTGGACAAGGGTTTTGTTGTTGAAAACGGGGGTTTTTTTACCGCGCCCAAAAGTTCCGCTAAAGAGCAGGTTTTTTGGGGGGGTCGAAAAGGAATGGAAATCAGAGACATTTATCTATGGGCGGAACCTGTAATAACTATCGGGGCGGTTGCTCGGCTAGTCGAAGAGTTCAATTGGCCAATAGATTTGGTTGGGACGCAATCTAAGTACCCTTGGCCATTTGATCTTGTGTGCTACGCGTCTAACGCTGACGACTATATCATTGCTTGTGAAGTTAAGAAATCAAAACAAGAAATTGTAAAACTGATTGATCAAATGGTTTCATTTTCAACGGTTGAACCGCTTCAGACTGAACCCGAAAATGCAACGGCAAGAAATGCTTATCGAAAAATCGTGGGAATACGGGAGTCTTGGCCAGAGATTTTTTGGGCGCTTGGCCCTGATGGCTTCGAGATGGTATTTCGCATCCAGAGGGTGAATGGTACAGATGTTTTTACGTTGCTTGAGCTGTCTGACAACACCCATTTGGATAGATCGTTGAGAAAAGACTAAGCAGGCTGCCGTTAACCGGGCCACTTTGCCCGGTCAGCGCCCGGACCTCCCCCATGGGGAGGGCGCTTTGCACCCACCCCGAGGTCCATGCACCAACCTAGCGTCGGCCACAACAAATGCACCGCTGGCCTTTGCGGCCAGCAGTTTAATCAATATCGGTGCTCATATTTACAAAAAGGCGGGCCCGCCATTTGCGGTTGTTTAATGCCGAACAAGAGCGTTAATCCTGCACCCCTGTGATCACTTAGGTTTTCTCGGCGGTTCTGGCAGGGTGGTAACCTGTTTATCCAGAACCAAACCACTTTTGACGTCCAGATAGGTTCTAATCGCAAGCGGTTAGCATTTCTTAAACCATAAGTTCGCTGACAGGCCAAAACGGCAACGCCAAGCCCCTTGTACGCCTAACGCAACACGTCTATACGCCCCAAGTGGCCGCGAAAGCGCCACAGAATCGTAACGCCGTGTTTGCCCCTTTCGTCGCTAACGGGGGGTAGTTCCGGCAAAAGGAGATAGCGACATGAAACTGAATCAACTAAGTGACAACCCAGGTGCCACCAAGAAACGCAAGCGCGTTGGTCGTGGCCCAGGTTCCGGCACCGGTAAAATGGGTGGCCGTGGTATCAAAGGTCAAAAATCCCGTTCGGGTGTTTCGATCAATGGCTATGAAGGCGGGCAAATGCCGCTTTACATGCGTCTGCCAAAACGCGGTTTTAACAACATCAATGCCAAGCGGCATGCGGTTGTGAACCTTGGTCTTTTGCAGAAGTTCATTGATGAAAAAAAACTGGACATCAAAAAGCCAATTACCGAAGCAGCTTTGGTCGAAAGTGGCCTTGTACGGCGTGTTCGTGATGGCGTTCGCATCCTTGCCAAAGGCGAATTTAGTGCCAAAGTAACGCTTGAAGTTACGGGCGCGTCGAAATCTGCGGTTGCTGCGGTTGAAGCGGCTGGTGGCTCGCTCACCACATCTTCATCACCTGCGACCGAATAAACCTTGTGAGGGGCGGTCACGCTCCTTACATACATATCTAAAGAATTTTACGTGCCGCTTGGTCCCGTCAATTCGGTTCCGGCGGCACGTTTGTGAAAGGGATAGCAATGGCATCTGCAGCAGAACAAATGGCCGCCAACCTAAGTTGGAGCGCCTTTGGCAAAGCCACAGAACTCCGTCAACGTATCCTGTTCGCGATCGGCCTTCTGATCGTTTACCGGCTTGGTACATTTATCCCAGTTCCGGGCATTGATTCAGCCGCCTTGCGGGATTTTGTCGAACAAGCTTCAACTGGGATCGGCGGCATCCTGCAAATGTTCACGGGCGGCGCGATTGGCCGTATGGCAATTTTTGCCCTAGGCATTATGCCCTATATTTCGGCCTCAATTATCGTTCAGTTGATGACGGCTATGGTGCCCCAGCTTGAACAGCTGAAAAAAGAAGGCGAACAAGGCCGCAAGAAAATCAACCAATATACCCGTTACGGTACGGTTATTTTGGCGACGTTTCAGGCCTATGCGCTGGCCGTCAGCATCGAAGCTGGTGATCTGGCAACCGATCCCGGCCTATTCTTCCGCATTTCCACCATCGTGACGCTGGTTGGCGGTACAATGTTCTTGATGTGGCTTGGCGAACAGATCACAGCACGCGGTATCGGCAACGGTATCTCGCTTATTATCTTCGTCGGTATCATCGCTGAACTTCCAGCGGCCATTGCACAGTTCCTTGCACAAGGCCGCGCCGGTTCCATCAGCCCTGCCGTTATTATCGGCGTGATTGTTATGGTGGTCGTGGTGATTGCCTTCATCGTGTTCGTTGAACGCGCTTTGCGCAAAATCCACATTCAGTACCCCCAGCGGCAAGTTGGGCAAAAAATGTATGGCGGCGAGAGTAGTAATCTGCCGGTCAAATTGAACCCATCAGGCGTTATCCCTGTGATCTTCGCATCGTCATTATTGTTGTTGCCAACCACGATCAGTACGTTTTCAGGCACACAAGGCAGCGGTATTATGAATACGATCTTGGCCTATTTCGGTCAGGGCCAACCGCTTTACCTGTTGTTCTTTGCGGCGATGATTATCTTTTTCTCGTATTTCTATACGTCTAATGTGGCGTTCAAAACCGAGGAAGTCGCTGACAACTTGAAAAACCAGAACGGTTTTGTCCCGGGTATCCGCCCAGGTGCTAAAACCGCTGAATATCTGGATTATGTGGTTAGCCGGTTGTTGGTTGCTGGTTCGATCTATCTGGTGGCCGTTGCGTTGTTGCCTGAAATTCTACGCTCGCAGTTCAACATACCATTTTACTTTGGCGGCACGTCAGTTTTGATTGTGGTGTCAGTTACAATGGACACGATCAACCAAGTGCAAAGCCACATGCTGGCGCACCAGTATGAAGGGTTGATTGAGAAATCAAAACTCAGTGGCAAGGGTCGCAAGGGCAAAACCAAGAACACCAGGTCGCGCCGATGAATATCATTCTGCTTGGCCCACCGGGCGCTGGTAAAGGCACACAAGCGCGACGTTTGGTTGAAGAACGCAGCATGATCCAATTGTCAACCGGAGACATGTTGCGCGCGGCCCGCACATCTGGAACGGCAATGGGTAACAAAGTTGCTGCCGTGATGGATGCGGGCGAGCTGGTCACAGACGAGATTGTCATCGGCCTGATCCAAGAACAGCTTGAAGGCGACAATGGCGGCGGGTTTATCTTTGACGGTTTTCCACGCACGCTGGCACAAGCCGACGCTTTAGGTGAATTGCTGTCAAAATCGGGCCAGTCGTTAGATGCAGTGATCGAAATGGCCGTAGATGACGAGGCTTTGGTGGCCCGTATCTCTGGCCGATTTACGTGCGGCAATTGCGGTGAAGTTTACCACAAGGAAACCAAACGTCCTGCCAAAGAAGATGCCTGTGACGAATGCGGTGAAAATAACTTTGTATTCCGAGCAGACGATAACGAAGACAGCCTGCGGGTTCGTTTGATGGAATACTATAAGAAAACTTCTCCGCTGATTGGGTATTATTACGCGAAGGGTGATCTGCAATCCATCGACGGGTTGGGCAGCATGGA
>JBLHMX010000058.1:0-14056 GCA_047622625.1 Paracoccaceae bacterium
ACAACTGCCAAAGTTCGATAACTTGCATCCGCGCGCATGTCATCAATCGGATCAAGCGTTTCGGCTATATCGGCCTTAAGTTCAGCCTGCCAATCATCGGGACTGTGCGGCGACTTCTGTAACAACGTGGCTTCAAATTTCAAAAGTCGCTTGGCAGTTGGCGAACAAGCACCGACTGCCACGGCTGCGTTTGAGATTTTCCCTTTGTCGATTTCCAAACGCACTGCAACCATTGCGATCGATATAACAAGATACTTGCGTGCGCCTAGCTTTAGAAACGCTGAGGTGCCTTTGGCAGCACTATTGGGAACATGAATTGCTGTGACGATCTCGCCCTGTTCAAGAACGGTTTTACGCACATCTTTCAGAAATTCGTTAAGTGGAACCATGCGGGTTTGATAGGCCGAAGTGATTTCAACAACCGCGTCAAGTATCAACAAAGGCGGTACACCATCGGCGGCGGGTGAAGCATTGCACAGGTTGCCCGCAATGCTGGCTGTGGTTTGAATTTGGGGTGATCCAACTTCGGCGGCGGCGGCTTTCAGCGCGTCAAAGGCTGGTGGTAAGTCAGTTTTCATAAGATCGGCCCAGCGTACAGTCGCGCCGATCCGCCAGCCCTTGGGCGTTTTATTTATACCAGAAAGGACGGAAACATTTGTGATATCAAGGATATCCCCAGTAAGGTCACGCCCCGGACTGGCCGGTAAAATATCCGTACCGCCTGCCAATATCCGAATGCCGGGCACGGCACAAAGCACCAAAGCTTGTTCAAGGCTGGCTGGTCGGTGGTAAGTCATCGCTGCATTCCCAATGCCGTATTCCCGATAAGATATTCATTCGTACACAAATGAATTTAGCGGCAATGATCACCGAGTCAATTGCTTTTCAAAACCGCCGGAAATTCCGACAACTATGAATTAATTCGGCGTAATACATCTAGCAGTGTGTCACTGGAAATCTCGGCGTGATGTCGCATTGCTGCGCGGGCGTCATCTGCCCGCCCTTCGCGAATTGCCGCCACTATTTCGGCATGTTCACCAGCTGCCCGTTTCAGGTTTCTACGTAACCCTTCTTGGGCGCGAAAATAGGCCACCAATCGCGTTCCCGTCAGATTAAGCTGGCGTTGCAGCATTGTGTTGTTACAGCAGTCAAATACGGCCAAGTGAAAGGCAAGGTTGCGGTTATAGTCACTTGATTCCGGCTCCCTTTCACCGCGCGCATAAGCGTTTGCTGCTATTTCAAGCGTCTTGATTTGCTCTGGCGTTCCCCGCCGCGCGGCGTGATAAGCAGCGGCACCCTCAAGTTCGGAATGTATCTCAATTAGTTCGATCAATTCCTCGGGATCAAGCTGAGGCACGCGCGCGCCCGCGCGCGCGCGTTTTTCAACAATTCCGTTGGCCTCAAGCTGTAAAATCGCTTCGCGGATCGGGGTTTTTGAAACATCAAATTCCCGCGCGATCGCTGCTTCGTCAATTACATCGCCGGGATGCAAATTACCCTGCACAATCTGGAGCATGATGTGGTCATGAATTTCAGCTTTGTGGGCAGGCATCGCGTTCCATATGTTTTTGGCTTGTGCAAATATACCAAAACGAAGGATTTACGGCAATACTTTCCCAGGATTAAAGATATTATTGGGATCAAGCGCCATCTTAATTGCGCGCATAACGCCAAGTGCCGCCTTGTCTTTCCTCCGTTCCATCGAACCAAGCTTGGAAAGCCCAATTCCATGTTCCGCTGAAAACGAACCGTTCAGTTCCTGAACAACATCTTCGACCATCGTGTAAATCGCGGTTTGCATTTCCTTGCTTGCCGGTTCGCGGGTTTCAGGATCAACCCACATGCTGTAATGAAGATTGCCATCGCCAAGATGCGCAATTTCAATCAGTTCGGATTTGGGCGCAATTTCTAGGAGCCGCGCGTTGGCGCGTTTCAGAAACTCGCCAACTTTATCAAGCGGCACAGATACATCAGTTGTGATCGGAACGCCTTGGCTATTGCAAACTTCAAAGGTTTTTTCACGTTGACGCCAAAACTCTTGGCGTTGGTTTTCGTTTTGGGCAATCGTAGCATCCAAAACCTGACCGGATTCAATCATGGCTGAAAGTGTTTCTTCCAGCATGGTCTGCACGGGTATGGCACCTGTTTCATCAGGAATTGCATCACGGTCAGCAGTTGCCGCAACTTCCACAAGGATGCCAACTTTTTCAAATTTTGCAAAAGGCATTGGGGCCGTTGGATCAACACGTTTTAGGTGATAAAAGTAATTGGCAGGCATATATTCAAACGCTTCCACCCCGCCACCACTGGCAGCCTGCACTTTAGCAAGTAAATCCAATGCGTCAGATATTTTGGGAACAGCAACCATCGCAGTTGTGTAGGCTTTGGGTTTGGGGAAAAGTTTCAGCACGGCCGCAGTTATGATGCCCAGCGTGCCCTCGGCGCCTATGAACAAGTCTTTTAGGTCGTAGCCTGTGTTATCTTTGTGCAGTTCTGACATCAAATTAACCACATCACCGTTTGCGGTAACCACCTCAAGCCCCAAACAAAGAGCGCGCGTATTGCCATAGCGCACCACGTTCGACCCACCGGCATTTGTGGAAAGGTTTCCGCCAATCATGCACGAACCACGCGCGCCAAACAGCAAAGGAAAAACAAGATCATATGGGTCAACCGCTGCATGAATATTGGCCAAAACCACACCAGCCTGTACTTTTGCAACGCGGCTTTTTGGGTTGATTTCCAGTATTTCATTCATCCGATCAGTCGACAGAATAAACTGGTTTTCGCCTGTTCCTGCAAAGCCACCGCCCGCAAGTCCGGTGTTGCCAGACTGGGGAACGATTGGAGTTTTGGTTTCATTTGCCAGCTTAACGACTGCTGCAACTTCGGCTGTGTTAGCTGGCCGCACGACTGCCAAGGAACGGCTTTGATATTCGCCAGTTGCATCATTGTCGTATTTCTGCCGGTCGTCATTGCCTGAAAGGCAGTATTTTTCACCAACAATGGATTTAAGCTGTGCAATTAGTTCGGCCATAGATACCCCCGTCTATCAAGTGCGATGGTAGCCTTGGTTTTCATGGTTGGCCAGAGGGTGCAAACAGCCATCTAATGCGCGATTACGCTTGTCATGTTCTGGCTTATCTGCTGAGTCTGCGCCCATGAAACCCGTCAGCCTGAAATCCGATTGTGCGAACTGCGATGCGCTTTGTTGCATGGCGCTTGCCTTTGATCGATCTGATATGTTTGCCATCGACAAACCCGCTGGGATCGCTTGCCCAAATTTACAGAGCGACAATAAATGCAAGATCCATGCGCGCTTGGAATCCGAAGGATTTAAGGGCTGCATTAACTACGATTGCGCTGGTGCGGGTCAACGCGTTTCCCAAGGACTATTTGCTGGACGGTCCTGGCGCGACAATGCCCAAACCTTGTCTGAAATGCTTGAGGCTTTTCGCGGGATGCGACAGGTGCATGAACGTCTAGTGTTGTTGGAAGCCGCTTTAAGGCTGCCATTGTCAGAGCCTCAAAAACTGGAACGGAACGCATTGCTTGCATCAATTTTGGCGCCTGAAACATGGTCACCTGAAGATTTGGCCGCTTATGGTCAAAGCAGCTCGGCCAAAAACATAACCGTATTTTTGAAATCTTTGGCAGGATTGGTAATTCGGTAAGATATCAGGCGCGAGGCAATTCGATAAAGTTGCGAATCCATTGGCCGAAAATGGCGCCTTGCGCCGGTTCAACAATCGAATTGCGTGCGGCTAAGGTAGTTTGGGGCCCAAGATACTCAGCATATTCATCGATCAGATCGGCGATGAAGCTATCATCCATTTCGGGATGGAACTGTGTGGTAAACACCTGATCTCCCAATGCAGACAGGGCAAATGGGCAAGCAATCGAACTGCCAAGCAGGTCAAAACCGTCAGGAAGTTCAGACACCTGAGCCTTATTAGCGGCATATAATTTGAGCGCCTCCATCGGCGGATCCATCCAAGGACGAGTATCCACAATATCAAATTCAGCCCCGCCAAAAATCCAAGAGGTACGGTGCTCCACTTCACCCTCAAGGGCTGCAACGATTGCCTGATGGCCAAAACACAGCCCAATCAGCGGCGTCTTGGCAGCAACAAGCGCCCGAATATCCATAAGCAAGCGATCGATCCACGCGTCCCCGTCATCTACATATGCAGGGCTACCAGTGATGATAACAGAGTCAAAAATTGTCGGGTCGGCAGGAAACTCTTCTTTAGTGACATCAAACACCGTGAAATCATACAGTGCGCCGACGCCTTCCAACCGCGCGATCACCTTGAACGCGTCGTTTGAATGGCGCGCCGCAAACTCGCTACGGTCGGTATTTGTCAGATATATGGCGACATGGGTCATGCTAATGTTATGGGGTGCAATAAAAATATTATCAAGTGGCTTGTAAATATATTTATAATTGATAATATCTGCCCTAGGGAGAATTCGATGACCATCTGGGCACCAACCGATGACGGCCATGCTGATTTAAGTTCACATGATACATTTGCCAAAGGCGCGCCGCATAATACATTCGCCCGCCTTCGCCGTGATGACCCAATGGCGTGGTGCGCCTATCCGCAGGGCAAAGGATTTTGGTCGGTCACACGGAATGACGACATTCTGGCCCTGAACAAACAATTCACCAAACTGTCGTCGGCCCACGGCATTCGCATGGAAGATCAAACCGCAGAAGAAGTGATTGCCCGGCGCACTTTTCAGGAAACCGACCCGCCCGAACATTCCCGTTCGCGCGCGCTGATGGCCAAGGCGTTTTCCAAACGCTCGATGGCGGGATATGAAGGTATGATCCGTGACTTAAGTATCGAGATTTTGGATGAAGCTTTGGAAAATCGTGATGTGGACGCCGTCAAAGAAATCGCTAGACAATTGCCAATGAAAGTTCTGGGCCATATCATCGGCGTGCCTGATGCTGACTTGCCGTGGCTCGTACAAAAGGGTGACGAGCTGATTGCAAACACTGATCCAGACTTCACCAAGCATGTGCTGGATAAGGTCGACACTGACGCCTATCGTTTGATGCCGTTTCGATCCCCTGCAGGGTTGGAGCTGTATGACTACGCGGAAAAACTGATGGCGGAAAAGAACCGCACTGGCGATACCGACGGTGTTTTGCACTTGCTATTACAGCCAAATTCCAACGGTGAAGTGATGAGCCGGAATGAATTTCGCAATTTCTTTTGCCTGATGATAGCCGCAGGAAATGACACCACACGCTATTCGATCACCGCTGGTTTACATGCATTGGCCAACCAGCCGGGGTTGATGGCACAGATGAAGAATGATGACGTCTGGGATACGCTGCCTGACGAGGTAATTCGCTGGGCCACACCTGCGTTATACTTCCGACGTACGGCGATTGAAGACTTCGAATTTCACGGAAAGCACGTAAAAACCGGCGACAAGGTATTGTACTGGTTTGCCAGCGGCAACCGCGACGAAACCACCTTTAACGCGCCGTTCACAGTGGATTTCACCCGCAACCCAAACCGCCATGTTGGATTTGGTCAGGGTGGCCCGCACACCTGTTTGGGCATGTGGCTGGCGCGTTTAGAAGTGCGTGTGTTATTTCAAGAAATTGCGAAACGCGTGAAATCTATTGAACAGACTGGACCTCACGCTTTTTTACGGTCTAACTTTGTAGGTGGCATTAAAAAGCTACCTGTAAGATTAACAGCAAACTAGACGCCAAAAGCTGGGCGCATCAAGGGGGAAATCATGTCAAAACCGGAACGCCTGAGGGTGCTTTTTTGCGATCATCTAAATCTCGCGCGGGGCAAATATGTTCCCTTTAAGGGCGCTGTCGACGGCGGGCAGTCTTTCTGCCGGTCTACATTTGGCGTGCAGTTTGACAAAGATTTGATGCCTTCCCCTGGATCGATGATGTTGGAAGGCTTGCCAGATATGGAAGCACGATATCTAGGTGATGA
This sequence comes from Paracoccaceae bacterium, assembly GCA_047622625.1. Classification (GTDB taxonomy): domain Bacteria; phylum Pseudomonadota; class Alphaproteobacteria; order Rhodobacterales; family Rhodobacteraceae; genus UBA5972. The sequence continues at coordinate 5,979 of JBLHMX010000058.1, forward strand.
TATTCGCGACAGTTGGCACGAAAGTGAAAAAGTCGTGGTCGGTGATTTGTGGGATATTGACGGCAAGGCCTTGAGTACCTGTGGCCGCCAAGCCCTAAAACGGGCGATTGCTGATTGGGGCAAAAAGGGTTTGACACCGATGGTCGGGATCGAGCTTGAAGCCTACGCTTTTCAGTTCACCGAAGACGGGGGACTAGAGCCATATGACAATCCCGGAGGCATCGTTTATGGCACAGGTCCGTTCACCGATCCGGCAGGATTTACGTATGCAATCTGGGACCGCGCGATCGAAGCTGGTTTTCGGCTTGATATGATAACGGCAGAATATGACACGCCGCAATTTGAATTTACGCTTAGTTTTGATGAAGCGCTAAAAGCAGCGGATGATGTATTTTTGTTCCGTCAATTGGCACGCGAAGTGGCGCTGGAACATGGAATATTGCTAACTTTCTTGCCAAAACCTTTGGCGGATAAAGGCGGTAATGGAATGCACATCAACTTTTCGTTCCGTGATAAAGACGGGACGAACGTCGTTGGTGCAGGCGATGACCCAAGTGATTTGGCCAAAGGTTGTATCGCTGGGCTGATCCATCACCATCTGGGGATCACGGCCCTACTTGCTCCGACGGTTACGTCTTATCAACGGTTGCAACCCGCTGGGTTGGCGGGGGTTTGGAATAATTGGGCAGTCGATCATCGTGGCGTAACAACAAGGATTTCGCGCGAAGGCGGCGCCAAAGCGCGCCTAGAACATCGAATGGCGGATGCCACGGCGAATATTTACACGGCAATTGCGACGGTTTTGCAAGCCGCACGGTTGGGCGTAGAAAACGGCTATGATTTGCCACCTGCAGAAACGCAGGATTGCTTTGAAGGTCAGGATGCCACGGTTTGCGCGCCAAGTTCGCTGGCAGAGGCGCTAGATTTGCTTGAGCTCGATACAGAGATAAGTGCCGCCGTCGGCCAAATGTTGGTCGATAACATGGTGTTCATGAAGCGCGATGAGATTGAAAAGACCCGCGACCTTAAAGGCGATGCCCTTCGCGATTGGTACATTCATTTTCTATAAAGGCTGGAAAACATGGCGACTGTAATTTGGAAATTGCCCGATGGCAGCGAAATTTCTGCGGATGTGGCGGACGGGTTAAGCATGATGGAAGGTGCGGTTGCCAACAACGTGCCTAGTGTCATCGGTGAATGTGGCGGCTGTTTGTCTTGCGCGACTTGCCATGTATATGTGCATCCGGATTGGCAACGAAAAATCGGAAATGCGGATGATATGGAAGACGCCATGCTGGACGCAACCGAGGCTGAACGCCAAGAAAATTCACGTTTAAGCTGCCAGATAACTTCATCCAGTGATTTGGACGGATTGGTTCTGATTGTTCCCCAACCAGATGCCTGAATATTGCCTGATTTCCGGCCCAGTTCTGTCGGTTTGATCGTGTCTAAATACCCCTGCTAAGACGCTTATGGGGAATATTCCATGTACAGCTCGCTTTTAGAGGCATGCCTTTGGCTTGATCAAAGCACCGGGATTTCGCCGGGGACGAGGAAGGTGCGTCAACTGTTGAAATGGTCATCCTGATGGCGGCAAGCATATCTTTGTCGCTGGCGGTGATGGACAAAGTCACCGACGGAGTCGAAAATCTGTCTAACGACATCAGCAGCTTTTTATCGGATTACGAGATCAGTACATCGTTTGATAATGATCCAGAACCAAGCGGCAACGACGGTTAAACAACAATGCGACCAATCAGGTTTCAGTCGAAAAAATTCTGACCTGCATTTTCCAGCAATACGGCCGCAAGTTTTTTGCCCATATCCGTGGCATCATCAACATCGCCGTGTAATTCATGGGCCAAACGTTCCGACCCATCGGGCCGCAGAATTTCGCCGCGTAACCGCATTTTGTCGTCCTTAATTTCCGCCAAAGCCGCGATTGGCATCTGACATGATCCGTCCAAAGCTTTGAGAAACGCCCGTTCAGCATTCATCTGATAGCCGGTGAAAAAGTCGTGTATCGGCGATAGCAATTCCTTGACCGCAAGATTGTCTTCGCGCCTCTCAATCCCGATCACACCCTGCGCCACTGCGGGCAACATGTCAGATAGGGCAATCGGTGAATTGGCCGCTTCTTCCATGCCAAGGCGGTTCAAGCCGGCCATTGCCAAGAACGTGCAATGGGCGACGCCTTCGTCCAGTTTACGCAACCGCGTTTGCACGTTGCCGCGAAATTCAACCACTTTTAGGTCAGGCCGTTTGTAGAGAATTTGCGCACGGCGTCGAAGCGATGAAGTGCCAACCAGTGAACCTGCCGCCAAATCGTTCAGATGCTCAACCACCGGCGACAAAAACGCATCACGGGGGTCTTCGCGGGGCAAATAACAATCCAACACCAGCCCTTCGGGTTGATCGACAGGCATGTCCTTCATTGAATGCACTGCAATATCAAGGCGGTTTTCCAGCAAGGCTTCTTCGATTTCTTTGGTGAAAAGCCCCTTGCCACCGACTTCGCGCAGGGGTCTGTCCTGAATTCTATCACCGCTGGTTTTGATCACGATGATATCAAAGCTATCTTCGGTGAACCCATGCATTTCGATCAATCGACGCCGAGTTTGATGCGCTTGGGCCAGCGCCAAAGGGGAGCCCCTTGTGCCGATGCGCATTGGGTGATTTGGATTTGGCCATAAAGGTTGCATTTCACCCCTCTACCTGCCCATCCACGTCCTGACAATGGGGTTGCCTGCGTGACACATTGACATCATCCAACCAAGCCTAGAGGACATGAAGCCAGAACAAATACAAAGGGTCGGTCATGGGCGAAAAATTGTTGATGCGCGCGCTTAAGGGCGAAGTTTTGCCAACGCCGCCGGTTTGGATGATGCGTCAAGCTGGGCGCTATTTGCCCGAATATCGCGCCACACGGGCCAAAGCCGGGGATTTTCTGTCGCTCTGTTACAACCCTGAGCTTGCTGCCGAAGTAACCCTTCAACCCATTCGCCGCTATGGCTTTGATGCGGCTATTCTGTTTGCTGATATTCTATTGGTGCCCCAAGCGTTGGGCGCGGATCTGTGGTTTGAAACCGGTGAAGGACCAAGGCTTTCAACAGTGACCCACGCAGATGACATGGCTCGTTTGAAGCCCGCAACTGATATTCATGAGCATTTGGCGCCGATCTATGAAACCGTGAAAATATTGGCAGAAGAGTTGCCGCGTGAAACGGCGCTAATAGGCTTTGCCGGCGCGCCTTGGACAGTGGCGACATACATGATCGCCGGGCGCGGCACACCAGATCAGGGCCCAGCGCATGCGTTGATGCAAACTGACGTAGTAACGTTTGACGCGTTAATGGACCGGATTACCGAGGCAACGATTGGTTATTTGCTGGCACAAATTGCAGCCGGGGCCGAAGTTGTGAAATTGTTCGACAGTTGGGCCGGGTCATTGCGCGGCGCGGCTTTTGACAAATACTCGCTGGAACCGATCAAAAAGATTATTACGGCCCTGAAGGCTGTTTATCCAAACACGCCTGTGATTGCTTTCCCGCGTGAAGCAAAGCAACGCTATATAGATTTTCATCAGGCAACCGGAACGGATTGCGTGGCGATCGACAATTCCGTCGATGCAAAATGGGCGGCTGAAAACTTACAAGTCGCTGGCTGTGTTCAGGGCAACCTTGCGCCTAGCCATATGGTTACAGGTGGACAAAACTTAGTCGATGACACGCGCCGCATAGTCGATACGTTTTCCGGCGGTGCACATATCTTCAACCTTGGCCACGGGATCACGCCAGATGCAGACCCCGCGAACGTCGAGGCGATGGTAAAAGCTGTTCGGGGGTAACTTTTCTTGCCTGCGTGGCGGACAAATTTTCCCGATTACGAATTAGCTCGTTAATGCGTTGATTAACAAGAATATCACGCCAGAGAGCAACGCCGCAGCCGGCACCGTGATGACCCAAGCGGCAATGATAGTTAGGAAATGCGACCGCCGCACCAGTTTGCGCCGACCACGTTCAGCACGGGCTAAAGATTTGCCCTGTTTTGGAGTTTTTAGATCAAGTTTTATCCGCCGCTCCATATGCCATTCGCGGAAGAAACCAACGCCGAAGACCGCGCCAACCGCTATATGGGTCGAGCTGACAGGAAGCCCAAGCGTCGAAGCGATAATGACGGTAATCGCAGCCGATAACGCCACACAATACGCCCGCATCGGGTTCAGTTTGGTGATCTGACCACCGACCATTCGGATCAATTTCGGGCCGAACAGGAACAGACCGAACGAAATGCCAAGGGCCCCAATCACCATGACCCAAGCCGGAATGGCAACTTTGGCTGCTGTATCGCCGAACTCGACTGCATGCACAATTGCGGCTAGTGGCCCGACAGCATTGGCGACATCATTTGCGCCGTGGGCAAAAGACAACAAAGCAGCCGATAAAACCAGAGGGATCAAGAACAGTTTCTTAAGCGATTTATTGCGGTTTTCCAGCCCTTGAGACTGGCGGCGGATGATCGGTTTTGTGATGAAATAAGTGATCACACCGATCCCGGCACCGATGGCCAATGAGGTGACTAAGTCAATTTTGATAATGCGTTTCAGCCCTTTGGTCGCAAGATACGAGGCAAATGCAGCGGCCATGATCGCAATCAGAATAGGCACCCAGCGTCGAGCGGCTGCGATCTTATCGTCTTGATAGATAATCTTAGCTTTGATCAGAGCCAGAAACCCTGCGGCAACCAACCCGCCCATGACAGGTGAAATCACCCAACTGGCGGCGATCTTGGCCATCGTCGGCCAATTCACAACGGCAAATCCCGCAGCCGCGACACCTGCCCCCATGACGCCACCAACAACGGAGTGGGTGGTCGAAACTGGTGCGCCCAGAACAGTCGCGAGATTGACCCAGATTGCGGCAGATATCAGGGCAGCCATCATCGCCCAAATGAACACTTTGGGATCGGTAAAACCGGCAGGATCAATAATGCCTTTAGCGATAGTACTAACGACATCGCCGCCCGCCAAAAGCGCGCCCAGACTTTCGAATATTGCTGCGATTAAGATCGCACCGCCCATGCTAAGTGCTTTGGCACCAACGGCTGGCCCCATGTTGTTGGCCACATCATTTGCGCCGATGTTGATCGCCATATAGGCGCCAAAAACTGCCGCCGCAACGACCACAAATGACAGCGGTTCACCGCCAAATACAATCAACGCGGCAAAGCCCGTAAGAACAATAAAAACCAATGCAATCCCGGAACCAACAAGGGGTCGTGCGACAACATGGCTGGCGTATTCAAGGTGGTTGACACGACCTAGGTCTTTATCGAGCGTCTTCCACTGATTGTTCTGAGAATCTGTCACAGTTTTATCCTTATCTGTGGTGTATCTTGGGTCAGGCGGTACAAGAGTTATAGCTTCGTCGCAAGGTACAAAAAGGTCGCCTGTTATGGTTTTGGCGGCCTAAAGCCACTTGGCCAAGGGTGGCAAGCTCATCAACACAGCATCCGCATTGTGACCTGTCTCAAGGCCAAATTTAGTGCCGCGATCATAGACCAAATTGTATTCGGCATAGAGCCCGCGATGAATCAGTTGGATATCTTTGTCGGCCTCACTCCAAGCCACATTCCGGCGCTTGCGTGTTACTGGCAAAAACGCTGGCAAAAACGCACGGCCCACGTCTTGAGTAAAAGCAAAATCTTTTTCCCAATTTCCCGTGTTGTGGTCATCAAAGAAAATGCCGCCAACGCCGCGGGCTCGGTTGCGATGTGGGATATAGAAATACTCGTCTGCCCACTTTTTGAAACGCGGATAGTATTCAACGTCGTGCAGATCACAATGTTGCTGCTGCGTGGCGTGAAAATTGGCGGTGTCGTCTCCATATTCGATGCAGGGATTTAAGTCTGAGCCTCCCCCAAACCACCAGGCCCCAGGTGTCCAGAACATTCGGGTATTCATATGCACAGATGGGGTGTGCGGGTTTTGCATATGGGCAACAAGGCTGATACCCGAGGCCCAGAAACGCGGATCGTCTTTCATACCGGGAACACCGCGCGCGGCCATTGCCGCTTGGGCGCGTTCACCAAGTTGGCCAAAAACAGTTGACGTATTGACGCCGACTTTTTCAAATACCCGGCCGCCGCGCATGACTGACATTACGCCGCCGCCTGCATCACCGCCATCATCGGCATCGCGTGTGGTTTGGGTTGTTTCAAAACGACCCGCAGGTTGGCTTGAAAATGGGCCTGTGGTCTGCTCGTCTTCCAGTGTTTCAAACGCGGCAACGATCTGGTCTCGCAAGCTTTGAAACCAAGTAGCCGCACGCGTTTTGTGGCTGTCATTAACTTGGTCGGTCATTGTTGCATCCTTTATCGAGTCGTTGCCTTTTACCGCCGATTAAGTGGCTGTGCCACACCCGCAATGTCGCGGATTGTGCTTTCTGGGTCGCAGGCCTAGGGTGACGGAAATTCCTAAGTAAGACGTAATCGTGCGAACACCCCCACCCATTCCGATGCCCGGTCCCGGCGGACCAACCGCAGTGCCCGAAGATCCGCCACCAGTGCGTGACAATATCCGTGCCATAATATGGGCACTGATCTCTATGTTTGGCGCAAGTGCTATGTCGTTGGCCGTACGTGGTGTGGTTGTAGAAATAGACAGTCGCATGGTTGTGATGTTTCGCGCGGGCATCACCAGCGCTATTATTATCGTGGCGGTTATTCTGTTTTCCCGGCTACGCCGCGATTTACGGTTTTCAAAACCCGGTTTGCATATCATTCGCGGCGTAACTATCGGCGTTTCGACAAATCTTGGATTTTACACGCTGGCCCATATTCCATTAACAACGGCCACGGTTTTGTTTTTCACGGCGCCGATCTTTGCCACCGTCCTAGGGGCGTTGGTTCACGGCGAAAGAGTAGGCCCACGCCGTATCGCAGCGGTGGTCGCTGGCGTACTTGGCGCGCTGGTCATTCTTCGCCCCGGATATGAAGCGTTTCATCCAGCAATGTTGGCAGCCTTGGCGTCATCTGCTTTGTTCGCCATTGCGCTAACGATGTCGCGGGGATTGGCGAACGCAGATGGCGCATTGTCGACCTATTTCTCATCAGTCGTTCTGACCGTGATCGTAACTTTACCAATTGCCATTCCAGTTTGGGAAATGCCTGACACGTTGGGCCTTTGGTTGATAATTGGCGTTGTCGTTTCCATGTCAGCCCTGCGCGGCGTTGCGGATATTCAGGCTTATCGATACGGCGAGGCGTCGATATTGGCGCCGATTGCCTATTTGCGGCTGGTGCTTATCGGGTTTGGCGCGTGGATTTTGTTTTCTGAAACCATTGACGGGCCGACTTGGATTGGTGCTGTGATAATTATCAGTTCGACACTTTATATTGCTTTGCGCGAAGCGCGGTTGCGGTCATCGAGAACTTAGATAACTTCTTTCCATCCGTTTGCCAAAATTTCAGACAGCCGCTTGCATACGGCACAAACAAGATGCGGTGATCGGCACGTCAGCCTTAGCCAATGCCGCGTTTAAGTCGCTTTGCAATGCAGGCAGTTCGTTTGTTTCACCGCGTTGCTTTAAGCACTCGACCAACCCAAGCAATGCCCAAACATTTCCAGGATGTTGCGCACAGCGTTGCAACTTGTTGTTCAGGCCAAGATCTGTGCGATAAACATCCTCGGCCTCAACGAAATGTCCTTGTTCGGCCAACAGTGCCGCAAGCGCGTGGCGCGGCGGATGCATCCATGCCCAAGGTTCGGTATATTCTAAATTGTCATCTCGTCGCACACTTTCACGCAGAGCCTCAAAGGCCTCATCGTAGTTTCCTTTGTGGTATGCCAACTCGCCTTCCAGCATTTTTTCGCCAACGGCCAAGATCTTCAACGCCGCGTTGTTGAAAAAGCTGCGACTGTCGGGAATGCGTTTGAGGGAAGCCAAGAATAGCGTTTGTTGCGCCTCAGCTTGGGCAAAATCCTTTAGGGCCGCATAGGCCACACCCCTGGCATAATGATGCATCGCGCTCGAAACGCAGTATAGTTCCGGATCGTCGGGCATTGTATGGTCAACAAT
>JBLHMX010000059.1:0-13935 GCA_047622625.1 Paracoccaceae bacterium
CGCGGGGTTGGGGGCGGATTGACGCGCGTAGCGGATCGGCTTGTGCAAGGTCGACCCACACAAGAAGACTTATCAAAGCTAGACTAAATCCAACCCGCATCTTTCGCCTTCAGTTCTTAACCCACGCTGTCTTATGCAGCACTATTCTTTGGCACCGCGCCCAAAATTCGGGGCATCGGTGTCCTGCCCAGCCTCGATGATACCACGTCTGATCGCCCTTGTATGCGTAAAATAGTTAAACAATTCGTCACCATCGCCGCGCCTGATCGCCCGTTGCAGTGAAAACAGTTCTTCCGTAAAGCGCCCGAGAATTTCCAAGGTCGCCTCTTTGTTGTTCAAAAACACGTCCCGCCACATGGTCGGGTCAGACGCCGCAATGCGGGTGAAATCCCGAAAACCGGCAGCAGAATAATTAATCACTTCGCTTTCAGTTACCCGTTTCAAGTCATCCGCCACGCCAACCATTGTATAAGCAATCAGGTGCGGAGCATGGCTGGTGACGGCCAGAACAAGATCGTGGTGGTCTGGGTCCATTTCATCAACGTTTGCGCCAAGGCCTTCCCATAATGATCGAAGGTCTGCGACGGCATTTCGGTCGACGTCGTCGGCTGGAGTCAACAGTAGCCAACGGTTTTCAAACAGCGTTGCAAATCCGGATCGCGGGCCGGAGTGTTCGGTGCCAGCCACAGGATGCGCGGGAACAAAATGCACCGTATCTGGTAAATGCGGCGAAATTGCCTTTATCACCGCCCCCTTAACCGAACCAACATCACTTATCGTAGCCCCGGCTTTTAGGTAAAGTGCGATCTCTTTGGCCATGGTTTCCATAACGCCGATTGGAACGCAAAAGACCACAAGATCGGCATCTTTCACGGCTTCAGCGGCTGTTTCATACACCCCGTCGACCAACCCGAGTTCAAGTGCGGTTGCGCGGGTTTCAGCGGTGCGCGCATGGCCGACGATCTGGTTGACCAGACCCTTTTGACGCATGCCAAGCGCCATGGACGAGGCGATTAAGCCCAGGCCCAGAAGGGCAACTTTTTCATAGATCACAGCCATTAGCTTTGCCCCTTCATAAATGTCGTAAGTTCCGCGATCAAAACTCGCATGCTTTCTTCATTGCCAACGGTGATGCGCAAGCAATCAGGCAGACCGTACCCTTTAACTTGCCGCACAATAATGCCCGCGCTGCGCAGATGTGCATCGGCTGACTGAGCGGCATTTGGCGTGGCAAACCGCGCCAATACAAAATTGCCGTGCGCCGGTTCACAGGCTATGCCCAAACTCGCCAGCTCCATCCGCAACCAATTTCTCCATTTGGCGTTTTCTGCCTTGCAGTGGGTCGTATAACTTTCATCCAGCACCGCTGCCTCAGCCGCAGCCAGCCCAGCAGCAGACACATTAAACGGCCCGCGCACGCGGTTAAGAACGCTGACAATCGCAGCAGGGCCATAGCCCCAACCAACCCGCAGACTGCCCAAACCATAAATCTTGGAAAATGTGCGTGTCATCATGACGTTTTGCCGAGCTTCAAGCACGGCTAATCCACCATCATACCCATCAGCGAATTCTGCGTAGGCCCCATCAATCACCAGCAAGGCTTTGTTTGGCAACCCGTCGGCAATCGCCGCTAGCTGTTCGTTTGACAAAAGCGTGCCCGTTGGGTTCGCTGGATTGGCCAAAAACACCAACCGCGTGCGTTCCGTGCAGGCTGACAGCAGTTTGTCCACGTCGATGTACCGATCGGTTTCATCCGCCACAACGGTTGTCGCACCTGATGCCAGCGCACAAATTTTATACATGGCAAATCCATGCTCGGTATACAGCACCTCGTCGCCCTGCCCTGCATAGGCGTAGCAAAGCCAAGAAATCACCTCGTCTGATCCATCGCCACATATAACCCGCGCGGGATCAACGCCGTGGACCTTACCAATAGCAACGCGAAGGCTTGCATGGTCAGATGAAGGGTAACGTTCCAACGATCCAGCCGCCGCATGAAATGCCGCAATTGCCTTGGGCGACGGGCCCAAAGGGTTTTCGTTTGAGCTGAGTTTGTGAAATTTCGCAAACCCACCAAGCTGGCTTTCACCACCCACATAGGGGTCAATCTGCAGTATCCCCGGTCTGGGTTGAATGTCATTTGGCATAGCGCTGGCTTTTCAAGCTGGTTTCGCGCCTTTTAGCGGGATGAGCAGGACTTTGCTAGGTCGAGTTGCGTAAAATATCGACCTGCGACTGCTCGGTCACCTTTGAACCATTTCAACGCATCGGGATAATCAAAAGCCAGCGAGATACCGTTGACAATTAATAAGGCCCACAAATAGGTATCGTAAGCGCCTGCAGCATCGGGTCGGTCAAACAAAATTATAGCAATCAAGATTGTCCAGGGCACAATGTGCGCCAGCGCCATTGCATTAGAAAAACCTCGGTTCACAATAAGGATTGGTAGGTTCGGCAACACGCCGATATTGGCCAAAAATGCGATCCACAGTCCCATATCTTCGCCGATAAAAGCCAGCGAGATTGCATTCACCGGAACAAGAATTAACATCATCCACACCTGAACCCATCCAGGCATCGACCGTAATGAAGTCCAGCAGTCTATAATGATGTTTTTGGTGGTTTGAGTGGCTTTCGTCATATTCGTTCCTCTGTTACAGAAATCATAGCGCCTGTTGGGAATTCTTCAACCAAGACCTCACTGAACAGCCCTAACCACAATTTTTTCCGGGGGCGCGCTTTTAATAGAAACTTTGTGGGTCAATATCGATCGTCAGGCGCATATTTCCACGCAGTTTGAACTGTCCGGCCCATTGCGCCAAAGCGGCTTGCAATGGCGCACCTTTGGACGCTTTTACCAGCAATCGCACGCGGTGGCGGCCCCGTATTCTGGCAACAGGTGCCGGTGCAGGGCCGTAAACCTGTGCATCTATCCGGTCCAACGGTGCGGTTTGACGCGACATTGCCCCTGCCAAATCAAATACAGCCGCGACATCGGGCCCTGACAGAACGATACCCGCCATACGGCCATAGGGTGGCACGCCTGCGGCTTGTCTTTGATCGGCTTCGGCTTGCCAAAAGCCTTCTTCGTCGCCCGAGATTATTGCCTGAATTACCGGATGGACAGGCTGGTGAGTCTGCAGCAGTGCAATACCTTTCTTATCCGCACGCCCAGCACGGCCAGCCACTTGTCGCATCAGTTGAAATGTGCGCTCGGCGGCACGCAAGTCGCCCCCTTGCAAGCCGAGATCAGCGTCAATAACGCCAACCAACGTCAGCAGCGGGAAATTATGGCCCTTGGCAACCATTTGCGTACCGATGATCAGATCGGCCGCGCCACTGGCGATCTCTTCGATCTTGGTTTTCATCGCGCGGGCCGATTGCGCCAAATCGGATGACAGGATGGCAATTTGCGCTTCGGGAAACAGCGATGCCGCCTCTTCCGCCAGCCTTTCAACGCCGGGTCCGATGGGGGCCAGTTTGCCGACCACTTTGCACGAGGGACACGCTTCTGGCATCGATTTGGTTTCGCCGCACTGGTGGCACATCAAGCGGCCCTGAAAGCGGTGTTCAACCATGCGCGCATCGCAATGATCACAGCCAATTTGGTGCCCACAGGCCCGGCAAACTGTCAGCGGCGCATAGCCCCGGCGGTTCAAGAACAACAGCGATTGTTCGCCGCGCCCCAGCCGTGCGCGCACTTCGCTCACCAGCGGTGTTGATATCCAGCGGCCACGTTCTAATCCATCAACCCGCAAATCAATCGCAGCGATTTCCGGCATTTCTGCTGCGCCAAAGCGTTCGGTCAAATCCAACCGCTTGTATTTGCCAGCCTTGGCATTTACCCAGCTTTCAAGTGATGGCGTAGCCGAAGCCAGTACGACCTGTGCGCCGTTAATGCTGGCCCGCAATACCGCCATATCACGAGCGTTATAGTGAACGCCTTCTTCTTGTTTATAAGATTGGTCATGTTCTTCATCGACCACGATTAAACCCAATTCACGGAACGGCAGATATAAAGCAGACCGCGCGCCAACCACCAATTGCGCCCCGCCTTCCGCAACCATGCGCCAACAGCGTCGCCGTTCGGTCATCGTCACGCCTGAGTGCCATTCGGCAGGACGCGCGCCAAAGCGTTCTTCGACACGGTTCAGAAATTCCGAGGTCAGGGCGATTTCAGGCAGCAACACCAGCGCTTGACGTCCGACCTTTAGACACTCGGCAACGGCTTCCAAATAGACCTCAGTCTTGCCAGAACCTGTGACGCCTTTTAGCAGCCACGTGCCGTACTTACCTGACGCAACGCCTGTGCGAATATCCGCAGACGCCTTTGCTTGATCCGGCGACAACGGCTTGCCCGGCAATCCTGCATCAAGCAGCGGATAAGGCACATCGCGCGGGGTTTCTTCTTCGATTACCACACGCTGTTTCACCAAACCCTTGATGACAGAACTGGAAGTGCCCGCCATTTCCGCCAGCTCGGCCAGCGTAAACCGCAACCCGCCGTGGTCTTCCAAAACGGCAATCACGCGCTCGCGGGCCTGCGTCATACGATCAGGTTCATCCACGCCCAGCGCGTAAACTTTGCGCATTGACGTAGGGTCCATCAACCCGGGTGCGCGGGTGGCAAGACGCAACATGCCGGACAGTGGGCTTAATGTGTATTCGCCAACGCGGGTCAGGAATTCCTGCATTTCAGCCCGCATCGGGGCAACATCCAGCACTTTCAGAATGCTGCGGGCCTTTTTCAAGTCAAATCCACCGACACCTTTGCCCCAAACTACGCCCAGAACCTTGCGCGGGCCTAAGGGAACTTCGACAAAAGCGCCAAGGAAAACACCGCCCGCAGGGGCCTTGTAATCCAACGGCCGATCAAGCGGTTGCGTGGTCAAAACCCCAACCAATTCGCCTTCGGCAAAGTGTGATATCTCAGACATAGGCAGCGCAAACCTTCACAAAAGCATTGCACGACACACGATTTGCGGTAGAATCTTGCCAAACAACAAGGGGCCGGAACAACCGGACTCCACCAATTGAGAGCAGAGATATGAAATTTTTCGCGGATACCGCTGAAATCGACGAGATAATTGCGCTTGCTGAAACTGGCATGGTCGATGGCGTCACCACCAACCCTTCGCTTATTTTGAAGTCTGGGCGCGACATACTGGAAGTTACCAAAGAAATTTGTAGCATTGTGGATGGCCCCGTAAGTGCCGAAGTTGTATCGTTGGTTGCCGATGAAATGATCGCTGAGGGGCGGAAGCTGGCCAAGATCGCCGACAATATCGCGGTTAAGGTTCCATTGACATGGGATGGATTGAAAGCCTGTAAAGTTTTGACGGGCGAAGGCAACATGGTCAACGTCACATTATGTTTTTCGGCCAACCAAGCGTTGTTAGCGGGTAAAGCGGGCGCGACCTTCATCTCGCCTTTTATCGGGCGGCTGGATGACATCAATCTTGATGGGTTGGACCTGATCGCTGACATTCGCACAATCTATGATAATTACGGATTTGAGACACAGATTTTGGCCGCCTCAGCGCGTACCGTCAACCACATTTCGGAATGTGCGATCATTGGTGCCGATGTGGTGACGGCACCGCCGTCGGTCATCAGGAAACTGGCGGATCATGTGTTGACCAATCAGGGGTTGGATACCTTCATGAAAGACTGGGCGAAAACTGGACAGAAGATCCTTTAAGCAGATAAAAATCGGGGCGATGGATATGACAAAATCAGCAACAGGGCTGGATCAACTGCGCGATCAAATACTGGCTAAGCCGGAAATGATCTTGTCGGATGCAGGTGTGATGAAAGCGCTGGCGCGCGCTAATGAGCGCCAAGTCGGTGAAAACGTGGTTGATTTACGCGGTGTGGCAATGGATCGGTTGGAACAACGGTTCGATCGGCTTGAAGACACCCATAAAAGTGTGATTGCCGCCGCATATGAAAACATCGCCGGCACGCAGCAAATTCACCGCGGTATTCTGGCCTTGCTGGAACCGCTTGATTTCACGGAGTTTTTACAAAGCCTGCGGGACGAAATTTCACAGATATTGAAAATTGACTCCGTTCGTTTGTGTCTTGAAAGCCCTGTTTCAAACGACAAAACCCAACAGGCGCTCTGCCGTGAATATGGCAGTGTCATAGGGTTTTATGGCCCAGGTTCAGTTGACGAATACCTGACTGAAGGGCGCAACATGACAGCGCGCGCGGTGACTTTGCGCCAAGTCGCCAAGGCGTCGGATACTTTATACGGCGACAAAGCCCCTTGGATCAGGTCCGAGGCCTTGCTGAAACTTGATCTTGGTTCAGGAAATTTGCCCGGTATGCTGGCCATGGGGTCAGAAGATCCACACCAGTTTAGCCCCGATCAAGGCACAGATCTGCTGGCCTTTTTTGGTGACGCATTTGAACGGATCATGCGCCGCTGGCTGGAATAAATGCAAAGCGCTGGCGCAAGTGATCTGGTTAATGGCTGGCTGGTGTCGGTCAAATCGCTTGGCGGTGCAACTGACAAAACAGTCGAAGCTTATCGGCGCGATCTTTCTGGGTTTTTGGGATTTCTAGCCGGATACCACGGTGAATTGGCAGCCCGAAATTCGTTGAAATCAGTGACATTGCGCGACATGCGCGCGTGGATGGCAAATGAACGCAAGCGCGGGGTTTCAGCGCGTTCGTTGGCGCGATCTTTGTCGGCAGTCAAAGGGTTTTACCGCTGGTTTGGCGAACAGGGCGGGTTTGAACCGACGGCTGTTTTGGCGACCCGAGCGCCCAAATTTCAGGCCAAGCTGCCCCGCCCAGTTGCCGTGGAAGCCGCCCGAAACTTAATCGATACCGTCGAATTTCAACACACCGAACCCTGGATCGCTGCGCGCGATGCGGCGGTAGTGACGTTATTATACGGATGTGGTTTGCGGATTTCCGAGGCCCTTTCGTTGCAAATCGAAGACACGCCGCTTGGCGAGGTTTTACGTATCACCGGCAAGGGAGGCAAACAGCGCCTTGTGCCGGTGATTGACGCTGCCAGAAACGCCGTCAATGCCTATCAAAAGCTCTGTCCGTTTCCGCCCAGCGCTGCACGGACCTTGTTCTTAGGCGCGCGCGGCGGACCGTTAAACCCGCGCTTAATACAGCGCGTGATGGAACAGGCGCGGTTGCAACTGGGCCTCCCTGAAAGCGCCTCGCCACACGCGTTACGTCATTCGTTTGCCACGCACTTGCTGGCAGCAGGAGGTGATTTGCGTACCATTCAAGAACTATTGGGCCATGCGTCATTGTCCACCACTCAGGCCTACACAGCCGTCGATCAGGCAAGATTGATGGAGGTCTATGCCAAAGCCCATCCAATGGCGGGCGGGTAAAGGTAGGCCCTTAGGACCGCCAAATGGATATTTATACCAACTGGATTTTCCGGATAAATTTGACCTGACGATACTGGGCATTCCCAACGCGCTGTTGTAAACCCCGCTCATGAGCCCACAAAATCGCGCCCTTGCTGTTCACTTGTTAACCGCCACTGGTGCGGTTTTCGCAATGTTGGCGATGCTGGCAGCGGTGGAACATAAATGGAGTCTGATGTATCTATGGTTGGTCGTGGCCTTTGTTGTGGATGGGATCGACGGGCCTTTGGCACGCAGGTATCAAGTCGGAAAATACGCGCCTGAATATGACGGCGTTTTGCTTGATCTGATTATAGATTACCTGACTTACGTGTTCATTCCGGCTTTCGCATTGTTTAGCAGTGGCTTGTTACCTGATTGGACCGGGTGGATTTGCATTCTGGTCATCACCTTCACTAGCGCGCTTTACTTTGCTGATACTCGCATGAAAACAAGGGACTACAGCTTTGCCGGTTTTCCTGGTTGCTGGAACATGGTCGTGCTGGTGCTATTTGTAACCGAGCCGAATTTCTGGATCATTTTGACGCTTGTTGTGGTTATTGCGGCATCGATGTTCACACGCCTTGAGTTTGTGCACCCCGTGCGCACCAAACGCTGGCGCAAGATCACGCTGCCGATGGCATTTGCTTGGACGTTCTTTGCGGGTTGGGCCGCTTGGCTGGATTTTGATCCCGGTAACCTCGTGATCGGTGCGATCAGCGTTACTTCGATTTATTTGCTGTTTGCCGGTATCGCCATGCAGGTTTTTCCCAAAAAGGCATAAAGCTGGGCAAAAACGTCACCTGCTTGTCGAAAAACTGCTTGCGCTTAAATCTTATGCCATCAAGTTTGACCTGAACAAAACACCTCCGAGACCCCATGCGCCTGATTATTTCCTTTGCCGCCCTGTTTCTTTCCGCAGTCTTGTTGCAGCTAAGTTCGGGCGGGGTTGGGCCACTGGATGCACTGTCAGGCATCCAGGAAGGGTTCACCACGACCGAGGTTGGTATCTTGGGTTCGTCCCATTTCCTTGGGTTCTTTATCGGGTGTTGGTGGGCGCCGCGCCTGATGGGCAGTATCGGCCATTCGCGTGCCTTTGCGGTGTTCACCGCTATGGGCGCCATTGGTATTCTCAGCCATATGATGCTGGTTAACCCAATTGCTTGGGCGATGATGCGCGTGATGACCGGCCTGTGTGTGGCTGGTTGTTACACCGTGATCGAAAGTTGGTTGCACGCCAAGTTGACCAACAAAAACCGTGGTAAGGCAATGGGGGCCTACCGGTTTGTTGATATGGGTGGCTCATTGGCGGCGCAGTTAATGATCTCGGTCCTGTCACCGGCGGCTTACATGTCCTATAACTTGTTGGCGATTTTGTGTTGTGCGTCTTTGCTGCCGCTTGCGCTCACAAAATCCAGCCCACCAGAAACCCCTGACGCACCTCGTTTGCGACCGATGATGGCGATTAGAATGTCGCCGCTTGCTGCCGCAGGGGTTGTTGCTGCAGGCGTGACAAATGCCGGGTTTCGCATGGTCGGCCCGATTTATGGGCTGGAGGTCGGTCTTACGATCAACCAGATTGCGTTTTTCCTGGCAAGCTATGTTCTGGGCGGTGCATTGGCACAATATCCCGTTGGTTGGCTGGCTGACAAATATGACCGCCGTTGGGTTATGATTTGGCTGTCAGTAGCAGCGGTTGGTATCAGCCTTGCAACAATTGCCGTTGGATCATCTTCACAGGCGATTGTTTTCGGCTCGGCCATCTTGTTTGGCCTAACGACATTCCCGATTTTTTCGGTGGCCACAGCCCACGGGAATGACTTCGCAAAACCCGAACAAATGGTCGAACTAAGCGCCAGCTTCATGTTTCTTTATGCGCTTGGTGCGATTGCCAGTCCCTATGTGTCGTCTTCCCTGATCCAGTCTTACGGCCCAGCAGCTTTGTTTTTGTTTATTGCTGCGGCGCACGTCGTTCTCGTCATTTTCAGTGTGTTCAGGATGCGGGTGCGTAAAACAGTCGAAAATCGTACCGATTACACCTACACTCCGCGTACTAGTTTTGTGTTGGGGAGCCTTTTGAGACGGCGAAAATCCGGGCACAAGAATAAGGAATCCTCCTAGCCCTTCTGGCTGGCTTGCGCTAAGGACAGCGAACCATATTAGAGGCGACGATCATGGCACGTATTCTTATTACTTCGGCTATCCCTTACATCAACGGGATCAAGCATCTGGGCAATCTGGTTGGCAGCCAGCTGCCTGCGGATGCTTATGCGCGCTACATGCGGGCACGGGGCAATGAGGTGATGTTTATCTGTGCAACGGATGAACACGGAACGCCGGCCGAGCTGGCAGCGGCCAAAGCCGGAAAACCGGTTGACGAATTTTGCGCGGATATGTGGATCGTGCAGAAAGATTTAAGCGACGGGTTTCGTTTATCGTTTGATCATTTTGGCCGTTCATCCAGCGCGCGAAACCGCAAGTTGACGCAATATTTCGCCGGTAAGTTGGCGGAAAACGATCTGATCCAAGAGGTCAGCGAAAAGCAGGTTTATTCAAACGCTGATGGGCGTTTCTTGCCCGATCGGTACATCGAAGGCACCTGCCCCAATTGCGGGTACGAACATGCGCGCGGCGATCAATGCGAGAATTGCACAAAACAGTTGGACCCGACCGATCTGATTAATCCCCGCAGCGCGGTGTCAGGATCGACCGATCTTGAAGTGCGTGAAACTCGGCATCTTTATCTGCGTCAGTCACAACTTAAAGATAAGTTAGATCAATGGATCGACAGCAAGAAAGACTGGCCGATTTTAACGACGAGCATAGCCAAGAAATGGCTGCACGATGGTGATGGGTTACGCGACCGGGGCATTACCCGCGATTTGGATTGGGGTGTTCCCGTTAAAAAGGGCGATGAAGATTGGCCCGGCATGGAAGGCAAAGTCTTTTACGTTTGGTTTGACGCGCCGATTGAATATATCGCGGCAACCGCCGAATGGGCTGACGCCAACGGGTTGAAGGATGCGGCTTGGCAACGCTGGTGGCGTACGGATATGGGCGCCGACGATGTGAAATATGTTCAGTTTATGGGCAAAGATAATGTGCCGTTTCACACGCTGTCGTTCCCAGCAACCATCATGGGTTCCGGTGAGCCTTGGAAGCTGGTCGACTACATCAAATCGTTCAACTACCTGAATTACGATGGTGGGCAATTTTCCACGTCACAAGGGCGTGGTGTGTTCATGGATCAGGCATTGGAAATATTGCCACCGGATTATTGGCGTTGGTGGTTGTTAACCCATGTTCCCGAAAATTCGGACAGCGAGTTCACATGGGAGAATTTTCAAGTCAACGTGAACAAAGATCTGGCCGATGTGTTGGGTAATTTCGTATCCCGCGTTACAAAGTTTTGCCGCGCAAAGTTTGGCGAAGCGGTGCCTGAAGGCGGCAGTTACGGCGAGGTCGAGGCGAAAGTCACAGCTGAAATCGAAACCCGATTGCGTGCCTTTGAAACTCATATGGAAGCGATCGACTTGCGCAACGCAACGACCGAGCTGCGCGCGATCTGGGTTGCAGGAAATGAATACTTGCAAGCCGCTGCTCCTTGGTCTCTTTACAAAACCGACCCAGATGGGGCCGCCGCGATCGTTCGGTTTGCGTTGAATTTGATCCGGGTTTATGGCGTTTTGTCCCAGCCCTTTATCCCCGATGCAAGTGCTGCGATTTTAACCGGCATGCAGACCGACGACGATAGCTGGCCGACTGATCTGAAAGCCGCTTTAACCGCTTTTCCAGCAGGTCATACATTCACCGTGCCAGAGGTTTTGTTCGCCAAGATCACCGATGAAGCGCGCGAAGAAATGCAGGCGCGGTTTGCTGGACAGGGTTGACGTAACAACGGCTACTTGGCAGGTTTATCTATGTTAAAGCATCTAAGCCTGTTCTTTATCCTGCTTCTACCCCCAGTCATGTTGGCGGCGCAAACCTGTCTTGAGTTGCCGCCGCGTGCGACGGAAAAGGCACGATTGCTGGCGACTATTCTCGCGGCGCCAGATGAAATAACATCGCGCTTTGCATCACGCGCTTTGTTCGAGTTTTGGGCCACCGCCCCGGATGACAACGCGCAAGAACTGCTTGATAGCGGCATGAGCAAACGGGCCGCGTTTGACTTTGGCGCGGCCAACTTAGCGTTTGATGCTTTGATCGACTATTGCCCGACCTACGCCGAAGGCTACAACCAGCGGGCTTTTGTGCGGTTCCTGCAGGCGGATTTTGTGGCGGCCTTAGACGATCTTGAAACCACGATCGAACTGGCCCCAAACCACATAGCTGCCCTTGCAGGAATGGCGTTGACCTTGCACCAATTGGGGCGATCACAGGCGACGCAACAGGTTTTGCGAAGGGCGCTGAGGCTAAATCCTTGGCTGCCCGAACGAAATCTGTTGCTGCAAGACGATGAGTTGTAATGGCGCGGTAGGGTATTTGTTTGTGACAAATTTCGATTGAATCCAATTTACCGAACAGGCCCGCAGCCAGTTCAACCAGGTGCCGTTCTATTAACTTTTGGATTACAAAGCGCTATCATTCTGTAACCGGGTCTTCTGGCAAGCTGACCACGGAAAATGTGCCGACATAAGCCGCAACATTGACCCGATCTTTTTCTTTCTTAACCTTCAAAATCATCTTGGACTTTGCGGCCGTATCATCCAGATAGTCCTGCAGGAAAGCCTTGGGACTTTCCAAGTACACCGCTATTATTGCCTCGTCCCAAATCAATCCGGCCTCACCTGCGGCAATCATAGATTTGCTGTACTTAAATCCTTCAGCCGTGCCAGCACCCCTTCCGATCAACCCGTTCAGCACAGGGCCCGTTCGATTTTTCGCGTTTTCGCCGACTTGATGACAGGCTTTGCACTTCTTGAAAACCTTCGCACCCTTTTCCACGTCGCCAATTTGAACGACATCACTGTGACTTTCGGCCAAAGCGATTGGTGCGATCAATGTTGCCGCCGCTATAATGGCCATTTTCCACTCCGCAAATCCCATAGAATATCCTTTCAAGTCCAGATTTATGGATAACATCCGCAACCACCGCTTTACAATCATCCCCAAGCCGATATGTTCGCGCCTGCCCCGCCCGCGTGGTGGAATTGGTAGACACAAGGGACTTAAAATCCCTCGATCGGAAGATCGTGCCGGTTCGAGTCCGGCCGCGGGCACCAGGGCTGCTTTTCGCAATGCGAAAATTGGCTGTTTTCATTTTTCTGAAATTGTCAGCTGTCTTGCTTGAATTTTCTACCTGTTTCACGCCGCGTAATCGGGTTAAAGTCATGCATGCACCACAAAGGAGCTAATCGCATGTCATCGCGGCCTGAGTTTTTCACGGCTTTGCAAGCACCCGGAATGTTGGCCATTGCCCATCGTGGTGCGGGTGATGTTGCGCCGGAAAATACGTTTGCGGCGTTTCAGGCGGCGGTTGATTTGGGATATTTCTGTCTTGAAACCGATGTTCAAACTTCGCGCGATGGCACGTGTTATGTGTTTCATGATGCAACGCTTAAAAGGCTGACGGGCGAAAAGGGCAGAATTGACGATTTACCAGATGCGGTAATCGACAAATTGCGGGTATATGGCGCCCATTCGATCCCCAAACTCAAAGACCTTTTTGAAGCCTTTCCAGATACTTTGTTTAGTCTTGATGCGAAAACCCCTGCTGCAGCTGAACCGATGGCCAATCTAATTCTTGAAATGAACCGTAAAGCGCAAGTCAGTGTCGGCTCGATTAATGACGCGCGCACAAAATCGATGTTGGATATTCTTGGGCCAGACACCTGCCACCCGCCAGGTTTACGCGGCATTATGCGGTTTTTTATAGCATCAAAACTGGGCTTGGATCCGCGGTTAGAGACAAATTTTTGGCAAGTTCCAATTTGGTATTACGGTGTTCGCTTGGTTTCGGCAAAAACTCTGGAATTCTCGAAAGATCATGGATTGAAAACCCATGTTTGGACAGTGAACGACCAACCGACAATATGCAAACTGATCGCACTTGGTGTGGACGGCATTATGAGCGACGATTGTGGATTACTGAAGTCCGAGCTTATTTCAGCCGGTTTGTGGCAAGGCCAAAAATAGACCGATTGTCGCTAAGTTGAGTCTTTTTTGACACCCACATCAAAATTTTATTGCGGCCGTTTAATTTTCTTTCAATTCTTAAAGCTTACACGTTAAACTTGTTTCTAGTTACGGGGCAAATCGACTAACTCTTGCCTTCTGTTGTGACCTTGGGGGTTGATGTGTTTTCGATTAGACATTTATTTCAAAGGTTTTTGCCGGCCGTTACAACATATAAAATCAACGCCGACACCAAAGGTATTGACTATCAAAAAGTCAGCAAAACACAGACTTCAGCGGTAAAAGACGACCCGCCATCACTTGGTACACCGTCGCAAGGATGGATGCCTAAAAGCCATTTGATCAAAGTAATAGCGCAACTTGATCGCGAGACGAAACAAAAGCGGGCAGCCAATGGCAATATATGAAATGGATGGTT
>JBLHMX010000060.1:0-13877 GCA_047622625.1 Paracoccaceae bacterium
TGGGCGTGAAGACCATTGATTACCGCCCACAGACCTACCAAAATTATCACAAAGGAAGTCTTAGAAATCGGAACTTTCTTCGTTTCGGATACTCTGAGGTTAAATTTCACACAACGACTTGGTACGGATTTTTCGAGAAGTTTGTTTTGCCAAAAATTGTCGACAGCATCAAATTGAACACGCAGGTTTCTGAAATTGAATACAGCGTTGGCGGAGTCTCAGTCGGCACTAAAGATGGGCGGCGCTTTGAGGCGGATCAGGTTTTGATAACGGTGCCGGTTTCTGTTCTGCAACAATCTTCTATCCGCTTCACGCCTGCCTTGCCAAAGCGGATTTTATTTGGGCTGAATGACGTCACTTTTGGCAAGGGTTTCAAAGTCTTTTTGAAGTTCAAAGAAAAGTTCTACCCTGATATGCTGTTAACCGGCCCCGTGACAGATTTTCTGGCCGACAGTTGGGATGAAAAGACATATTACGATGCGGCATTTGGCAAGCCGACGCAGGATAATATTTTGGGGCTGTTTACCGTTGCAGGTGGCGCACTGCCGCGAGCGAAGTTAAGTGACGATGCACTTTTGGTTGATGTGCTTAAAGAATTGGATCAGATTTACGACGGAAAAGTTTCCGGTCTTCTTGAAGGTGCCCGGGTTCAAAACTGGTCGCGCACGCCACATATTCGCGGCAGCTATTCGATGGAAATCGATGCGGATGAAGCCCCGGCGCAGTTTCTGGCTCCGGTTGAGGGGAAAGTGCATTTTGCTGGCGAGGTGTTGGGTGACCGTGCGCAGGCCACCGTTCACGGGGCTGCGTTTTCTGGCATCAACGCGGTTGAGCGCATCCTTCAGAGTTAACGGATTTCAGGACATTTTCGGGGCAAAAGCCTGGATTGTCTGCCCCCGCACCCCCGAGGGTATTGTTGGAACAATGAAATGACGGGTTTGGTGGATTAATTCCGCCCGCCTTCCAACAAACGGCGCGCGATGACAGTGGCCTGAATTTCAGCAGCGCCTTCAAAAATATTCAGAATCCGCGCATCACACAGAACGCGGCTAATCGGGTATTCCAGCGCGAAACCGTTGCCGCCGTGGATTTGCAAGCCGTTATCGGCCGCTGCCCAAGCAACACGCGCGCCAAGAAGTTTGGCCATGCCGGCTTCAAGGTCACACCTTCGGCCTTCGTCTTTTTCGCGGGCGGAATGATAACTTAACTGCCGCGCAATCATTATCTCGACCGCCATCATTGCCAGTTTTGAGCTGACCCTTGGAAACTTGATGATCGCTTTGCCAAACTGCTTGCGGTCCGCCGCGTATTTCATCGCGATTTCCATCGCTGATTGCGCCACGCCGATTGCGCGCGCTGCCGTTTGAATGCGCGCGCTTTCAAAAGTCTGCATCAGTTGTTTGAAGCCTTGGCCTTCGACGCCACCAAGCAGGTTTTCACCCTTGACCTTGAAACCGTCAAAAGCCAGTTCGTATTCTTTCATGCCGCGATAGCCCAGAACCTCGATCTCGCCACCTGTCATGCCTTCAGTTGGAAAGGGTGCATCTTCGTCGCCTGGCGTTTTCTCGGCCAGAAACATTGAAAGGCCAGCGTAATTTTCGGTGCTGGGATCAGTCCGTGCGAGCAGAGTCATCACATGGGTGCGCGCCGCGTGGGTGATCCAGGTTTTGTTGCCTGTTACGATGTAATCATCGCCTTCTTTCACCGCGCGTGTGCGCAGGCTGCCAAGGTCAGACCCAGTATTGGGCTCCGTGAACACCGCTGTTGGCAGGGTTTCACCGCTGGAAATCTGCGGTAGCCATTTTTGTTTTTGCTCTTCGGTGCCGCCACATAAAATAAGTTCGGCCGCGATTTCGGATCTGGTGCCAAGTGAGCCCACGCCGATATAACCGCGCGACAATTCTTCGGATACCACGCACATCGCCGCCTTTGGAAATCCGAAACCGCCATATTCTTCTGGGATGGTCAGCCCGAACACGCCAAGTTCGGCCATTTCGGCGATGATCTCCATCGGGATCAGCTCGTCTTTCAAGTGCCATTCGTGGGCAAACGGTACAACTTTGTCGTCCGCGAAACGGCGGAATTGTTCGCGCACCATTTCCAGCTCGTCGTCAAGCCCAGTTGCGCCAAATGTGGATACACCGGCGCGTTCTTGCATCAAAACGCAAAGACGCGCGCGAGCAGCTTCGGTGTTGCCCTGTTGTGTTAGGGTTTGAACTGCGTCGTTCATCATGACGCTTTGTTGGCTCTGGGACAGCCCTAGATCTTGCAATCTTGCAATTTCGCCCTGGCTCATCGGGATGCCGCCATAAAGCTGCCAAAGGTATTCGCCAAACGCGATTTGCAAGATCAGCTGTTCCATTTCCCCGAGCTGTTCGTTGGTCTTAAGCGTTGCGGCCCAGCGGTGCATCTGACGCAGGGCTTCTACATAAGTTGCGACCCAAGAAAAGCTGTGGGCGGCAAATTGTTCGGCTTCGACGGCCTTGCTTGATATACGGCCGTCTACCTCGACTTTGGCACGCAAAGCCTCGCGTGCTTGGATCAACAACTCGTCGATTGCCGGTAGTGCTTTGGCGCAGAGGCTCAGCAAATTGGTCAGGATAGGGGCTTGCGGGTCGTCCATTTATCTGTCCTCAATTGGCTTGGGTTCAAGTTAGCGTTGGCTTATCGAATGCTGCAGTGCAGCGCAAGATAAATACCGATAAATGCCCAAAAACGAACGAAAATGACGCAGCCAAATTCAGAGCTGGCAAGCAAGGACCGGAATTTGCCCGATATTGATACCACTCTATTAATGATTTCATTATTGATCGTTTTAGGGGCCGGCTTTGTAAAGGGTGCCGTAGGCTTTGCTATGCCGATGATTTTGATTTCGGGGATCGGGTCATTTCTAAGCGCCGAGGTCGCAATTGCGGCTTTGATCCTGCCGACGGTACTGACTAATTTTATTCAGGCTTCGCGCCACGGCATTGGTCATGCTTGGGCCAGTTTCCGAAAGTTCTGGCGCTATAATTTGGTGCTATTCGCGATGATCCTGTTTTCGGCCCAGTTGGTGCAACACATGTCCCAAAGCCTGCTGTTTTCACTTTTGGGCGGGATGATTGTTATTTTCGCGTCGCTGCAGCTGGCAGGCTGGAAACCCGTTATTCGGGCTGGACTGGAACGTATTACCGAAACAGGTATCGCGATGGTCGCAGGTTTCTTCGGCGGGCTGACCGGTGTTTGGGGGCCGCCGACAATCCTTTATTTGACCGCCTTGGAAATACCCAAAACAGAAAGCGTGCGCGCCCAGGGGGTGATGTATCTGATGGGGTCTATGTTGTTGCTTGGCGCACATTTGAATTCAGGCGGGTTGAATGCCAACACTTTGCCCTTTTCTGCCTTGTTGATGATCCCAGCATTAATAGGCCAGGTCGTGGGAATGCGGGCGCAAGATCGAATGAACCAAGTTGTTTTTCGCCGAGTAACCCTGATTTTTTTGGTGGTTGCCGGATTAAACCTGCTGCGTCGGGCGGCTTTTGGATGACTATTTGACCACTAATCCAAAGACGTTTTGCAGAAAAAACAGCCCGAAAAAACATAGAAGTCCGGCGGCAATTGGAGTGGCGATCCAACCGGCAACTATCTTTGCAAGAATGGTCCATCGAATACCTGACGATCCTTGCAGGATTGATATGCCGACGATTGCACCAACAACCGCTTGCGAACTGGAAACCGGAACCAAAGGAATTGTTGGCAGGCCATTTCCGGCTAGCCAAGCCTCAAGTCCACGTGAAGCAAACAGCAGCAAAACGATGGAATGGGACACCACGGCAACCAAGGCCGCCGTTGATGATAGCCGCCCTAGGTTGTTCCCGACCGTCATCATCACGCCCTTGGAATAGGTGAAAACCCCCAAGGCGATGGCAAGCCCGCCCAACAGAAACAGTTGCTGTGTAGATGAAAACACAAACTCGCCAACTTGCAACGGCGGCAATGGTTCTGCCGGAATAAATACACCGACCACATTGGCGATGTTATTTGCGCCCAGCGAATAGGCGCCCAAAGCTCCAGCAGCGATCAAGGCGACGCGCGTGTAAGCATCGGCCATAATCATGTGTAATTTAATTTTGGAGCCAGCAAATTTTAGCGTTTTGAATAGTGTGACAGCGATTGCCGCAGATAAGACCGGGCAGATGACCCAAGTGCTAAGGATCTTGGTCAGTGTGGCGGTGTCAGTTGGGTTGCCGGAAAACAGGTTCCAGCCGATAATTGCCCCGACAATGGCTTGTGACGTAGAAACCGGAAGGCCCGATTTAGTCATCGAATAAACGGCGGCAGCTGCGGAAAGCGCGGTCATGAATGCGCCCGGAAGGGCGGAAATCGCGCCAAGTTTTCCAAGGGTATGGGTTGTGCCGCCACCCGATACCAACGCGCCTAGAATGACAAATACCGAACAGATAATCGCCGCCATGCGCCAAGATACCATGCGGGTGCCAACGGCGGTGCCAAACACGTTTGCCGCATCATTGGCGCCTAGCGCCCAGCCCAGAAACAGCCCGCTGGAAAGAAATACAAGTACCAGAATATCCATGCTTTGTTAGACCATGCGCTTAATGGCATAAATCGCTAAACGGTCAGCCACGTCTTCTGCGATGTCAGCGACCCCATCGATTTGCTCGACGAAATTCTTGAGGTGCAGTTTATGAGCAAGATCAAGGTCGCTATCAAAAATCGCCTGCTTCAATTTGGTGCTGATCTGGTCGGCCTCTTTTTCATAAAGCATGACTTTGTGATTGTGCGCGGGAACATCATGGGGCGAGCGGAAAAATGCGCGCCCGCTTAGGGCCAACTCGTCTGCTGCCTTTACAACCATGTTTGTTAATTTTCTAAAACCGTTCTTGTAGTCTTCGCCAATGTCCGGCTTTTCAATCGACAAAGCCCAGAGCGAACCTTCGAATTGGGACATCATCTGGTCGACGGTTTCAATCAACCCAAGCACATCACCGCGTGAGTCCGGTATAAGGGTGTTTGAATACAGTTCTTTTTCTATCTCGCGGCGCAGGGTATCAGCTTCTGACTCCAGTTCGTTCACGCGCAGAAGGCGGGCTTGGAATTCGTCGTTTAACCCTTCGCGGAGGTACAGACGAACGGCCAAACGATAGACAACCGAACATTCTGAAAGCCTGTCAAAAAAGCTGTCGATCTTCTGTTCAAGTTGTTTGGTTCTGCGAAACAGATGAAGGTCTGGTTTCATTTGGGTTGCCCTTTATGCCAATGCAAACTGCTGCATTAGCTTGGCAATACACCTCAAATGTCATAAAAGATCAACCGAGTAATTGCCAAATAATTGTTAGCATACAAACGATTATGTGCAAATTTTGCCAAACTTCATAGCTTTTAGGCCCGCATGGCAGATTTCACCTTAGCGTCAACAAAGGGTTCGTATTGGGCAAAGTTCTCTTGAAACATTTCAACCAAGCGCGCTGCGTCTCGATCATAGGCTTCTGGATTGTCCCAGGTGCGGCGCGGATCAAGCAAAATATCGGCAACACCTTCAACGGCGATCGGCACTTCAAATCTGAAATTTGGATCCTGACGGAATTCAGCCGCATTGAGCGTACCGTTCAACGCTCCACTTAACAAAGCACGCGTCGCGCGGATTGGCATGCGCGATCCAGTGCCATAAGCACCGCCTGTCCAGCCCGTATTAACCAGCCAACATGTAGCGCCGGAACTGGCGATGCGGTCTCGCAAAAGATTACCGTAAACTTCAGGTCGACGTGGCATAAAGGGTGCACCAAAACACGTTGAAAACGTTGGCTGTGGCTCCGTCACGCCTTGTTCCGTGCCGGCAACCTTAGACGTGAAGCCGGACAAGAAATGATACATCGCTTGAGCTGGCGTCAGGCGTGAAATTGGTGGCAACACGCCAAAGGCGTCGCAGGTTAGCATGATGATGTTTTTAGGTTGCCCGCCCAGTGACGTCTTGCTGGCGTTCGAAATGTAATCCAACGGATAAGCGCAACGCATATTTGCGGTCAGGCTGTCATCCAGAAAATCAAGCTCTTTGGTTTCCGGATCAAAAATCATGTTTTCGATAACAGTGCCGAATTTTTCCGTAGTCGCGTAAATTTCAGGTTCAGCTTCGGCGCTTAGGTTGATTGTTTTTGCGTAACAGCCGCCTTCAAAATTAAAAGTCCCGTCGTCTGACCAACCGTGTTCGTCATCTCCGATTAACACCCGCGAAGGGTCCGCCGACAGCGTTGTCTTTCCGGTGCCGGACAGGCCGAAGAATATTGCCGTGTCTTCGGGGTTGTCAGGCGCGTGGTTGGCAGAGCAATGCATCGGCATGATACCCTTGCCGGGTAAGATGTAATTCAACAGGGAAAATACAGATTTCTTATTTTCACCGGCATAGGCCGTGCCGCCAATCAGAATTAGCTTTGCATCGAAATTCAATGCTATAACTGTGCCTGAACGACAGCCATGTTTCCGTGGATCAGCTTGAAAACTTGGGCAGTTAATGATCGTGAATTCTGGCACAAAGCTAGTAAGTTCTGCCCGGTCGGGACGACGTAGTAAATGACGGATAAATAAACCGTGCCAAGCCAGCTCGGTTACGACGCGCACATCAAGGCGATGTTTAGGATCAGCACCGCCATAAAGGTCCTGTACGAAATATTCGCGACCTTTCATGTGTTCCAACATGTCTGCATGCAGCGTGTCAAAATCAGAAACATCCATCGGTGGGTTGTTTTCCCACCAGATCGTATCTTGGACGGAAGGCGATTGCACAACGAACTTATCTTCGGGCGAACGCCCTGTATGTTTGCCCGTGGTCACCAGCAATGCGCCGCCTTTGCCCAGGGTGCTTTCGCCGCGCACAATTGACTTTTCAACTAACGACGGTTCCATGTCATTATAGTGGACGCTCGCAAGCCCGGTTATCCCCAATGCATCCAGAGTCTGGGATGGATTTACCCGGTCATTGATCATTTAAGCGCTCCGATAAATGGGTCGGGCTGTATTTTAGCCAAACACCGTGATTATTTTCAGTCGCGGGCGCGTTTGCCGGTTCAGATGGTTAACGCTACGTCCGCAAGGGGTGAAATCGGCGTCTGTATACCATGAGATACCGAGAGTTAAAGGGCCGTATCAGGTGGCGGGTCCGAAATAATTAAGCGGAAATCCGCGACATATTAGTCATATATTAGCCATATGCGCATTTGTTTCCTTTCGGGAACAGCATGATTGCGCAGTTAAGTGTTGATTCGCAGCCGTAAAAGGCGGAAAAAGAAGAAAAAAAATAGTAACCGAGCAGTAAAGGGGCCAGCGACATGTCAACGATCGCTTTAGTAGATGACGACAGGAATATTCTTACGTCAGTTTCCATGACTTTGGAGGCCGAAGGGTACAATGTTGTAACGTATAACGATGGCCAGGCAGCCCTAGATGGGTTCGGGCAGAAATTTCCAGACATCGCTGTTTTAGATATCAAGATGCCACGCATGGACGGCATGGACCTGTTGCATCGTATCCGCCAAAAATCGGATATGCCGGTGATCTTTCTAACGTCCAAGGATGACGAGATCGATGAAGTTCTGGGCCTACGCATGGGAGCGGATGACTACGTTCGTAAACCATTTTCACAGCGTCTTTTAGTGGAACGCATTCGCGCCATTCTGCGTCGCCAGGATGCGATTGCATCGGACGCAACCAGCGACCCAGCAGAAAGTAAACTGATCGAGCGCGGCTCGTTAGTAATGGATCCTTTGCGCCATTCAGTTTTGTGGAAAAGTGCAAGTGTGAACCTAACTGTCACTGAATTTCTATTACTTCAGGCATTGGCGACACGGCCAGGGTTCGTCAAAAGCCGCGATCAGTTGATGGATGTGGCTTACGACGATCAGGTTTATGTGGATGACCGGACGATCGACAGCCATATCAAACGTCTGCGTAAAAAAATGCGTTCTGTTGATGAGGAATTTTCGTCGATAGAAACCTTATATGGTATTGGCTACCGCTATACTGAGGCATAAAAAAGTGTCGAAGATCGACGCTAATAATTCAGAAGCAGCTGCCTCGCCCGAAATAATTTTGGGTGACGATTGGGATGAGCGCGCCCAAAGCGAAGAAGTCGGTGCACCGCAAACCAACGATAAGCGTCGTTGGATTTCGATGAATTCGTCGCCTTTGGCACGCAAAATAATCACTTTTAATCTGCTGGCTTTAGTGGTTTTGGTCGGCGGTGTTTTATACCTCAACCAATTCCGTGAAGGGCTGGTCGAGCAACGCGAGCGCAGCCTTGTGACCGAAGCGCGGCTAATCTCAAAAGTATTTGAAGCCAAAATTCAAGCCTTCGATGGTGACTTAGGCGCTGGTGGCGACACGTCCCCGATGAATACGCTGGCCGAATTGAACCTTGCGAAAGGTGTTGAGGTCTTTATTTTTGATAAGACCGAAAAAGTTGTGGCGACATCGGTTGGGTTGTCTCGTGATGGAGCACTTAACGCTGACGCTCAATCTAACACTCAATACGGTACTTTCATTACCGATTTCTTGAACCTGATCTGGGAACAAGCGTCGGGCCTTTTTGGCCCGGGTGACGACGTCAGTGTTCTGGGCGCAGCTGAACTGGCTCAACAAGCAGCACCATTCGCGCTTGCTGGTACGACCAAAAGCCGGAACTACACAGACATCAACGGCGACATATTGTTCGCAGTTGCCACCCCAATTGAACGAAATGGCGTGGCGCTGGGCGCATTGGTGATGACCACGGTTTCTGGCGAAATCAATGACATGGCGCGCAGCGAACGCGAACAAGTCTTGCAGATGTTCGTCATCGCAATTCTTGTTTCTATTGGGCTTTCCTTAGTGCTTGCCAGCACGATCGCAAATCCTCTGCGCGATTTGGCGCGGGCGGCCGAGCTTGGCAAAGACAAAAACGCCCGCAAGATGAGCCCGCGTCGCATCCGCATTCCCGATATGACGGGACGGCCAGATGAAATTGGCCGGCTGTCGGGCGCATTGCGCGGCATGATCGCAGCACTTTACGACCGGATCGAAAGTAACGAACAATTTGCAGCCGACGTGGCTCATGAAATCAAGAACCCGCTCGCTTCATTGCGATCTGCCGTTGATACTATGCGGATCGCTAAGAACGACGTGCAGCGGGGCAAGCTGCTTGAAGTGATTGAACATGACGTCATCCGGCTGGATCGGTTGGTTTCCGACATTTCAAATGCGTCGCGTCTGGATAGCGAGCTGGTCAAAGAAGAAATGGTATCGTTCAATCTGATTTCGGTATTAGAAAACTTATCTGAATATCACGGCCAGCTTGCCCAAGAAGTTGGTGCCGAATTCATTGCCGACCTTCCCGAAGGCCAGATCATCATTCAAGGTCTTGAAGCGCGCTTGGCCCAAGTGTTCGTGAATTTGCTAACCAACGCCATTTCGTTTTGTCAGGAAGGCGATGCGGTCCATATCTGGGCACGAAAACGCGACAATCGCGTGCTAATCGTTGTCGAAGATACTGGCCCCGGCATTCCAGAAGAAGCGCTTTCGAAAATTTTCAAACGCTTCTATTCCGAGCGGCCGGTTGAAGATTTTGGCAACCATTCGGGGCTTGGTTTGGCCATATCACGCCAAATTGTCGAAGCACACGGCGGTGTAATCTGGGCTGAAAATATCCGCCCCACCGAAATCGACGCAACCTCAGAACCGTTGGGCGCACGCTTTGTCGTGGGCCTGCCGGTGTGACGCGGCGCGCTCGGGAAACTCTGCATGCAAGTTCGGTCGCGTTTTGTGGCAAGGCCCTGTTAATCATCGGGCCGTCGGGTTCCGGCAAATCTGGCCTGTCTCTTGATCTTTTGTCACGCGGTGCTGAGTTGATCGCAGATGATCAAACTGTTGTAACACTTAGGTCTGACGTGATTATCGCCAGCGCGCCTGCCGCCATTAAAGGACAGATAGAAGCCCGCGGCATCGGCATTCTTGCTGCGGGCACAACTGCGCCCGCACCAGTTGCTTTGGTGGTTGATCTTGGCAAGAAAGAAAAATGCCGCCTCCCGGAAAACCGGACCACTCCTATTCTTGGCATTGAAATTGATTTGATTTTTGGGGCTGAAACCCCCAGCCTTGCTGCTGCAATCATCCAATTTTTGAAAGGTGGACGGGTGGCGTGAATGGAATCAAAAACACCAATATCTTCCGCTGAGCCGTTGAAAGTTGTGCTGGTGACCGGCCCATCTGGCGCCGGGCGATCCACCGCAATTAACACGCTGGAAGATTTGGGTTTCGAAGCGATTGATAATCTTCCTTTGACGTTGTTGCCCAGATTGCTCTCAGGCCCGCCAATGGTGCAAAATTTGGCGCTTGGGATTGATGTGCGAAACCGCGACTATAGTGCCGCAAGTCTGATTGAAGCCGTGAATATTATAGATCGCGAAACTAATTTCGACTGCTCGTTGATCTTTCTTGATTGCGACGAAGATGTGCTCGTCCGCCGCTATTCAGAAACTCGCCGCCGTCATCCGCTTGCGCCAGATGAAACAGCACTAGACGGGATCAAACGTGAAGTCGCTTTGCTTGGAAACCTAAAATCCCGGGCGGATGTTTTGATTGATACATCAGAAATGTCGCCACACGATTTAAGAGCGGAGTTGACCCGCTGGTTCGGTAGCAAAGCCAACGCGAGCATGGCAGTTTCGGTGCAGTCATTTTCATATAAGCGTGGCCTTCCACGCGGGTTGGATATGGTGCTTGATTGCCGTTTCTTGCGAAACCCACATTGGGAAAAAGACCTTCGTGATCTTGATGGGCGCGATGGAGACGTTGCAGCTTATGTTGCCGAAGACCCGCGGTTCGCTGATTTCTTCAACAGAACAAGGGAATTGGTTGAAAGTCTGCTGCCAGCGTACCAACAAGAAGGTAAGTCATATTTCACTTTGGCGTTAGGATGTACCGGAGGGCAACACCGTTCGGTTTTTGTGACTGAGGCATTGGCAAATGCACTTGCGCAACAAGGCTGGCAGGTGTCTATTCGCCATCGAGAAATTGAACGCCGAAATTGAACGGTAAAATTGAACGATACGGGTGACAGGTGATTAGGTTTTCAAAACAAGGTCAAAACGTTTGATCGGTATCGTAATTGTTGCCCACGGCGGGCTGGCGCGGGAATACCTTGCCGCTGTCGAGCACGTGGTCGGCAAACAAAGCGGTATCGAAGTCGTTTCGATTGAGGCCGATCATAATCGCGCCGACAAACAAGCAGAAATTTGCGCTGCGGCAGATATTGTTGATACAGGCGGCGGAGTGGTTGTGGTAACTGACATGTTTGGTGGCTCGCCTTCGAACTTGTCTTTACTGGCCTGCCAGGCAGGTGATCGGAAAATCCTATATGGGGCGAATTTGCCGATGTTGGTAAAGCTGGCCAAAAGCCGCACCAAATCGGTTGAAGATGCTGTTTCAGTTGCCTTGCAGGCGGGCCGCAAATATATCGATTACTGCGAAGGTGGCGTATGACCGTGAATATCGAAAAGACGCTGCCGATCATCAACGTTAAGGGCCTGCATGCGCGCGCCTCGGCCAAGTTTGTTGAAGTTGTTGAAAGCTTTGATGCCGAAGCAGCCGTCTCCAGGGATGGGATGACCGTGTCAGGGGACTCGATCATGGGTCTGCTGATGCTTGCGGCGTCTAACGGCACAAGCATCGATGTTCAAACCACTGGCGCTGACGCGCAGCCTCTTTTAATTGCGCTTGAGGATTTGTTGATCGATCGCTTTGGGGAAGGCACGTAGCCTAATCAACCGCTTATTGTTCCGACGCCTTAATGCGGCAGCAAAGGAACAGGCCGACCATTTTTCAGTCCGGTGAATTTTTGCGATGGCCGTTCATTTTCGTGACGGCTATAGGGTGGATGAACCGGAAAACACGAAGGAAACGGGTGTGACGAAAATTCGTGAAACCAAAATTGAACGCCCAGATT
Organism: Paracoccaceae bacterium; assembly: GCA_047622625.1. Classification (GTDB taxonomy): domain Bacteria; phylum Pseudomonadota; class Alphaproteobacteria; order Rhodobacterales; family Rhodobacteraceae; genus UBA5972. The sequence goes on from JBLHMX010000060.1 coordinate 11,969, forward strand.
ACGAGCCATTTGACACCGGCATGCTGACGTTTTCTGAATCAGGTGCAAACCCCATAAAATCATCCATAATTCGAACGATTGAATGGTTAACTGGAAAAATCACGCTTCTCGGAATTGCCAATCGGTTTGAAAAATCAGGACGAGCGTTTGAAAATACGATTTGGGAAAAAGCGCTTGAGCTGCTGGATATTACGCTGATTTGCGACGACGAAGCCATAAGTCGAATTCCCGCGACTGGTCCCGTAGTTCTGGTCGCCAATCATCCATTTGGATTTATCGACGGTCTTATTCTGGCTAATTTGGTTTGCAAGGTTCGCTCCGACCTTAAAATCCTAACCCGCGCGTTTTTCGCGGGCGTTCCGGAAATTAAGGACAACATGGTCGCCGTGGCCTTTCCGCACGATGAAGACGCGATCAAGAAAAACATCGCCGTGCGCAAAGAAGTGATGGATCATTTGGCTGACGGGGGTGTTGTTATTCTGTTTCCAGCAGGTCGGGTGGCCACAGCGCGAAAGTTCTTTGGCCCAGCTGTTGAACATGATTGGAACCCGTTTACTTCGAAAATGATTTTGAAAAGCAAAGCCCGGATCGTGCCCGTTTATTTTCCAGGGCAGAACAGTCAGTGGTATCAATTCGCCCAGCGGTTCTCGGCCACTTTGCGTCAAAGCCTAATGATGTTCGAAATCAAACGCGGGATTGGATCGACCCAAAAACCGATTATCGGCAATCCAATCGAGCGCGACGATATTGATCCCTGGATATTGAAGCCACGCGGTTTCATGAGTCACTTACGCGCCCACACTTTAGCGTTGAAAGACAAAGCCTAGCGGGTGGGGATTGGTTCATCGCCGCGGTAATCGTAAAACCCTCGCCCGGCTTTAAGACCGTACCATCCGGCCTCAACATACTTCGTAAGCAGCGGACAGGGCCGGTATTTGGTGTCGGCAAGCCCTTCATGCAAAACATTCATGATCGCAAGGCAGGTATCAAGCCCAATGAAATCCGCCAGTTCTAGCGGCCCCATCGGGTGATGCGCGCCAAGTTTAAGGGACGTGTCGATGCTTTTGACCGAACCCACGCCTTCGTAAAGCGTGTAAATCGCTTCGTTTATCATAGGCATCAAAATACGGTTCACGATGAAACCGGGGAAATCCTCGGCTGAAGCAGGTGTTTTGCCAAGCTTCAGGACCACCTCTTGCATGGCTGAAAATGTGGCCTCGTCAGTGGCGATACCGCGGATCAGTTCGACCAATTCCATCAGCGGCACAGGATTCATGAAATGAAAACCCATGAATTTTTCAGGCCGGTCTGTGCGCGAAGCAAGCCGTGTAATTGAAATTGATGACGTGTTTGATGTCAGGATCGTTTCGGGTTTCAAGTGGGGCAATAGGTCTTCAAAAATCGCTTGTTTGACAGCCTCACGTTCGGTCGCAGCTTCGATTATCATGTCCATTTGGCCAAGTTCAGCCAAAACTTCGGTTGGTTTAATCCGACCAAGTGCTGCCGCCATTTCAGCGTCAGTGATCTTGCCCCGTGTCACCTGGCGAGACAAGTTGGCCTTGATCTGTTTCAGCCCTGCGTTCAGAGCTTCGACAGAAATATCGTTCAACAGCACTTCATATCCGGCGACCGCGAAAACATGCGCAATACCATTGCCCATTTGCCCTGCGCCGACGATACCAACTGTTGATATTTTCATGATCACTCCTGTTGTGACATTTGTCGTCACGCATTGTTTCTGCGGTGCAGCATAGGCGGGGTGCGCGCATACTGGCAAGCCCGTTTTCCACATCGGAGCTTCATCAAATTTTAACATTAGCAAATTGGTAAGACCTTTGCGCCAACCTGCCCGTGGGTGAGTAAAATACTGAGCTTAAAATTGGGGTGGTGTACCATGAAGTACGACCGT
>JBLHMX010000061.1:0-13858 GCA_047622625.1 Paracoccaceae bacterium
CACCTAATAATCAATCATTAGGCTTCTCTGGAATGCGGTTGGCACCCGCTAGCATCGGATTAGTGGTGACTGCCAATTTAAAACTGATAGAGTACTCCGCCAAACCCAGCGCACCGCACTGCGAGCATCTGCTAGACGCAATCATCTGGCAGGTAGTCCATTCACCGCCGTGTCCTGCGATCACATCTACAATGAGAATCTCTCCGTAGTTTTGCAGAGACGACAGGTGCAGCAAGCAACATGCCGGTTTATCACTTTGAACTGGGTCGCACTTTCTGGAGGTGGCTTGGACATCATGAGTTCTCATTTTAGTCCTCGATTTCTTGCCATCGCACGACACGAATGAAAAGGCCCAGCGCGAAGCTGAGCCTGAAATCTTTGTCGGTACAACTTGAGACCTCACCGATGTCAGTCGTCAAAAGGGAATCCATTTAATCCAATGTCACTCCAAAGTTTGGCGCGCATTGGGCCGGTCATCCCATCGCTGGCGGCAAAAGGGGACCAGTAAAGGAATCCGGAATCCATTAGGCGGCTCCGTACACCGCCCTCGTCTTCGATTTCTATGCCGTTCGAATGGGACATGAAGTCGTCAATATCACTAGCCCGTTGGTAATCCCCCCGAAAATTAAGGGCATTTGAAAGTAGAATCTTCTTTAACATAAGAACGAGGAGATTCTGATGAAACAATCGAAGTATAGCGACGCTCAGATCATGAGCATTTTGAACCAAGCCGAAGGCGGTGTACCGGTGTCGGAGCTTTGCCGTGAACATGGCATGAGCAATGCCAGTTTTTACAAATGGCGGGCAAAGTATGGTGGGATGGACGCCTCATTGATCTCGCGGATGAAGGCGCTGGATGATGAGAACAAACGCCTGAAGAAAATGTATGCAGAGAAGAGCATGCAAAATGATCTACTGAAGGAAGCTCTTGGAAAAAAGTGGTAAGGCCGTCTCACAGGAAAGAGATGGCCGAATGGGCCGTTTGTCACAAGACGGTCAGCATCCGGCTTGCTTGTTGCACGTTTTGCATCAGTGAGACGTGCTATCGGTATCAACCCAAGTTGGGCGATGAGAACGAGCAGATCGCAGATCTTCTGCTTGGACTAAGCAGAACAAAAAGGGCCTGGGGTTTTGGCCTGTGTTTTCTGTATTTGCGCAACGTCAAAGGCTTTGGTTGGAACCATAAACGGGTTTACCGCATCTATCGGGAACTGGAGCTGAATATGCGGATCAAGCCGCGCAAACGGTTGCAAAGGGAAAAGCCAGAACCTCTGTCCGTTCCGGAAGCGCCAAACGAGGTTTGGTCGATGGACTTCATGGCGGATCAGCTTGCGGATGGCCGATCTTTGCGAACATTGAACATTCTGGATGACTTTAACCGAGAAGGTCTGGCCATCGAGGTGGACTTCTCGCTGCCTGCCGAACGCGTTGTCAGGACCCTGAACCAGATCATAGGCTGGCGAGGCAGGCCACTGGCCATACGCGTGGACAACGGCCCTGAATACATCAGCGGCACGTTGCAGAACTGGGCCGAAAGAGCTGGGATTGCGCTGATGTACATCCAGCCGGGCAAACCACAGCAAAACGCTTATATCGAGCGTTACAACCGCACGGTCAGAACCGAATGGCTGGGAAGATACCACTTCGAAAGTATCGAAGACGTCCAGGAGCATGCAACGAAATGGCTCTGGACATACAACAACGAACGGCCAAACATGGGCATTGGAGGAATAACACCGATACAGAAACTGAAAGCAGCTTAGATTCTACTTTAGACCCCCAACAAAAATGGGGGGATTACCCAACCAGCCGTTCAGATTTTGCCGCGCTTTTCTAGCTGTGTGTGCGGCTTTTTTTTGGATCATAGGCAGGTGATTGAACCACAGTTGCAGTGGTTTCAATACCGCCGCCTGACACATTCAAAACTGCACCGACGCTGATTTCAGGCGTGATATGGGCAAGCGCCAAGGACTTGTTTAACCTGTGCGAGAAACACGGGCTGTTAATGACGCCAACCTCATGGCCATCTAACGTCAGGGATTCTCCGCCCGCAACCATATCTGCATGGTCAATATCGAGGCAAACGTTGTTGGTTGTTTGATTGCCTTTTGATGCCAAGACTGCGTCTTTGCCGCGAAAATCACCTTTGTTTTTGCTGATAGTGAAACCCAAACCAACATCCCAAGGTGTGTTGTCTTCGGTCATGTCATAGCCGTAAAATAGAAACCCGGCCTCGATGCGGACTTTGTCGAGCGCGGTGAATGAGCATGGCACGACACCTTCGCCTATCAAGTTGTCCCAGATATCGCCGATGACAGACGCATCCGCGAAAATCTCGTAGCCACGTTCGCCGGAATAACCTGTGCGTGACAAGCGACAACAATGGCCAAATAATATCGCAGCAGAATGTTGGAAATAGGCCAAACTTGTCAGATCAATGTCGCAATGTGCGTTCAAGATATCGCAAGATTTCGGACCCTGCACTGACAAGTCGTGAAGATCGTCCGTAAATTCAACCTGCACGTCACGGCCAGCAGTTGAAGCCTGAAGCAAGGCCATTGTGTCGCCAGACCCGTGTACGATCATCCATTCATCACCGCCGTTGTTAGACACAATGGCATCGTCTGCAACGCCACCATTTTCTGTCAACACGCAAAGATACGCAGCTGAACCTGCTGCGATTTTGGACATATCGCGTGTTGTCAGATGGTCTAGTGTGGCGGCGGCGTCTGGCCCGCGTACAAATACCTTTTTGAGTGGGGACATATCGAACATACCGGCGCCTTCGCGCACGGCATCGTGTTCACCATTTGCATCGGCGTCATAAGTCCACGCGGTGCCCATCCCGTTCCAGTCTTCAAGGCCGGATCCCAATGCTGTGTGGCGACTGGCGAGTGCGGAAGTGCGGCTAAGTTCTTCGGTCATGGTTGATCCTTTTCTAAAACCATTGATTGGGCGAATGCGCAGCCCAAATTCGTTTAGCGCCAACTAGCGCCATCATTCGTTTGCCGGGCTACCCAACCCGCCGGTAGTTCTTTCCAACGCACCGAAACGTGCGCTTGCTCAGTTTGACCGCAAGCTTGCGGTGTCGCCAAACGACCGTCTCATAAGCCATATCCAAGGGACTGTTTGAATAAAGTTCCTAACTTTAGCCAGTTTATGTTATCAAACATTAACCGGCAAAGACCGGGGGCAACCGGGGGAAATAATATGGATTTGGTGACGATTGGCGTGCCATTGGCATTGGCCTTTATCATGTTTTCGTTGGGCTTAGGCCTAACAGTATCGGATTTCAAACGGGTGCTATTGCGGCCAGTGGCGTTTGGCATCGGTGCTGCAAACCAGCTTTTATTACTGCCGATTATTGCCTTCGCGTTGGCACATCTTTTCGGTCTTACGGGTGCGCTGGCAGTTGGCTTTATGATCCTTGCATTTTCGCCAGGTGGCGTGACGTCAAACGTGATCAGCCGTCTTGCAAAGGCCGATGTTGCTCTGTCGGTTTCGTTAACGGCGGTCATCTCGTTACTGACGATCTTTACCATGCCGGTTCTCCTTGCTTGGTCGGTAACCTATTTCGAAGGCAATGCAGTCAATAAAATTGACATCACGTCGATTGCCATCAGCATGGCCCTGATAACGGCTTTGCCGACCCTTATTGGCCTTGTTTTGCGTGCTTCTGCCCCAAAGTTTGTCCTTCGCATTGAAAGGGGCGTCAGTATGACGGCCAACATCCTTTTCGTGGTTATTGTTGTTGGTGCAATCCTTGCCAATCGCGAGCTGTTCCTTGCAAACCTTGCCATTCTGGGGCCATCGGTTTTCACCCTGTGTGTTGTATTGCTTGCACTTGGCTACTTTGTTGCAAAAGGGGCAGGTCAAACAGCGCATGTCGCTAAAACCATCGGAATTGAGACGGGTATTCAGAATGCTGGCTTGGCGATCACGGTTGCCAATCTTGCTGGGGGTTATGCCTCTGGCGGGTTCAGTGAATATGCACTTGCGCCTGCAGTTTACGGTGTGGTCATGTATTTCGGTGCCGCGCCATTCATCTTTTGGTGGCGTCGGATACAGTGATAGCGCAGCCAAAGTTGGGCCGCATATTTCAATACCATTCATCGGGCACAGCTTCTTTGCGGGCTGCAACAAATCCGTTCAAAGCAGCGCGAGTTTTTTCGGTCAGTGGTGGCGCAGAATAGTCGGCTAACATTTGCTTCCAACGCGCTGTCGCTCGCTGATCAGACGTCGGGCTGCCGTTTTCTAACCATGTTTCGAAAGGCCCGTTTTCGGGGATATCCGGTTGGAAGTTTGCGGTAGAATAATGCTGCATAGTGTGTTCGGTTGATAAAAAATTCTCGCCTGGCCCCGCCTCGAAATATGAGGCCCGTGCAAATTCCGGCTCGTCAGTGCCAAACCCCTGCAGCATGGTCATCATTGCCCCGCAATGGTCCAGATCCATGACGAACTTTTCGTAAGACATGACCAAACCGCCCTCAAGCCAGCCCGCGGCGTGCCAGACCTGATGTGTTCCAGACAACAGCGTCGCCCACATAGCACCTGCGCTGTCTTGCATGGCTTGTCCATCTGCCGCGTTTGAGGCCGAAATTTGGCCGCCACCAGAACGCACTGGCACCCCTAATCGGCGGCCAAGTTGTGACAATGCCATCGTCGTAAGATTTGCCTCGGGCGAGCCAAAAGTTAGCGCGCCGGATTTAAGGTTCATCGTTGAATGAAAGCTGCCAAAGACCACGGGGCAACCGGGCCGCACAAGTTGCGCAAGTGCGATGCCAACCATGCCTTCAGCCAAGGTTTGCGCGGCGACCGCAGCGGGTGACAATGGCCCCATTGCGCCTGCGAAAATCGCTGGAGAAACGCACACACATTGATTGGCGGCTGCGTAAACCCGCAAAGCACCGGACATTGTGTCGTCATAGATCAACGGCGAATTCACGTTGATGTTTCCCTGCATCACGGCGTTTTTCTCCATAAACGCGGCGCCAAATACAAGGCGGGCCATTTCAATGCTGTCTTGCGCGCGCTTAGTCGACGTCACGCTGCCCATGAACGGTTTACTTGATAACGTTAGATGCGCCAGCACCATGTCCAGATGGCGTTTGTTCACCGGAATATCCGTCGGTTCACAGACGGTTCCACCGGAATGATGAAGCCAAGGCGATGTGTACGTAAGCTTTACGAAGTTTTGGAAATCCACCAGCGTGGCGTATCTTCGGCCGCGGTCCAGATCGCTAACAAAAGGTGCGCCATAACCGGGCATCAGAACGATATTGTCACCACCCAATGTCACAGTATTCGCCGGATCGCGTCCGTGTAGTTTGAATTCTGCAGGGGCCGTGGCGCAAATCTGTCTGGCCAACCCAGGTGCAAACGTAACGCGATTGCCAACGACGGTTGCGCCAGCACCCGCGAATAGCGCAAGGGCAGTGGCATCACCACGAAATTCGACGCCGATTTTGTGTAAGATCCAGTCGGCCTGATCTTCAATTGCGGCTAGCGCTGTTTCGTTCAATATGGCGTAAGCTGGGATTTTTCGGGTGCGCAACGATGGGGTTACGGTCTGTTCTGACAGGCGGGCTGAACGCCCACGTCGCACAGCCTTTCGCAATTCAGGTTGTACTGATATGTCTAAATTTTCCAACCCATTCCCCTTTGTTAAGCTGAAATGAGCCCTATTTTGCAAGACCACAAACGAAAATATCTATACGCAGCGTTCAAATAATTTATACAAAGCGATATGAGCAATACATTTCGGCATCACGACACCCTTCGCCTATTCATCGAAGTGGCCAAACGCAGCAGCTTTTCCGAGGCGGCAGAAATGTTGCATCTAACAAAGGGTGCGATCAGTTATCAGGTTAAGATATTAGAAGCGGATTTGGGTTTTGACGTGTTCATCAGAAAGCCGCGCGGGGTGGTTTTGACGCCAAAAGGTCAACAACTTTTCGACGCAACGCGAACCCATTACCGTGACATCGAAACTGAATTGGTGGCCCTAAAAACCAAAGCGGCGCAACCGCTTACGGTTGGTATGTCAAGTTATTTTGCTTCGCGGTGGCTGTCGCCCCGACTGATGACTTTTATGCAAAAACATCCGGATATTCAGTTGCGCATACAACCAATGACGCAATTGTTTGATTTGGAAAAGCAGGGCGTTGATTTTGCAATTCGCTGGGGCAGCGGTTTATGGGATGATGTGGATGTTACGCCGTTTATGCCGTTACCTGCTTGGCCGGTTGGTAATGCCGCGGCGGCGGAAAAAGTTCTTGAAATCGGGATCGAACGGGCCTTTGCCGAGTTTACTTTGCTACGTGATCACGATGATAGCAACGCTTGGTCTGATTGGTTTGAGGCTGCTGGTCTGGTCGCACAAACGCGAGCGGACACCCTGATTATTCCTGATCCAAACGTTAGGGTACAGGCCGTCATCGACGGGCAGGGCATCGCACTAAATGACACGTTGGTTGCGCGGGAATTAAACGACGGGCAGCTTCATCGGCTGTCAGAGATTGAATTGTCGTCTTATGGCTATTTCTTGGTCAAACCACACACGATAGCACCGAACAAAATTGCGACCGCATTTGTTGATTGGTTGCAACTGCAGTAATCATTGTGGGCATCGCTATGAAACTTTGTTGATAGGGCGGCGTTTCTTTCTTTGTGCTGGTCAAACCACAATCTTCGCTGACAGGAAAGGCTCAGCACTTTTCGAAATGTCCAAGCCTCGGATCACTTGCGAACGGGCATTGCGCCTTTAGAATGATATTCACTGCGAAAACCAATTGACTCGCAATTGAATAAGTACAGTACTGTACAAGTTATAGACAGATTTGGAGTGTGGCATGAAAGAAAGTTACAAAGTGGTCGTTATTGGCGGTGGCGTGGTTGGCGCATCGGTCCTGTACCATTTGGCAAAATTCGGTTGGAGTGATGTCGCGATTGTTGAACGCTCGATCTTGACTGCGGGGTCAAGCTGGCACGCTGCAGGCGGTATTCATGCGCTTAACGCTGATCCAAGTATGGCTGCTTTGCAGGCTTATACCATTGATTTACTTTCAGAAATTCAAGAAGAGTCTGGTCAAGATATCGGTCTACATATGGCTGGGGGCATCTCGGTTGCCTCGGCCCCTGATCGTTGGGAATGGCTGCAGGCTTCATATCGGATATTCCAGACCATCGGCATCGAAGACTGTCGTTTGATGACACCGGAAGAAATAAAAGAAGCTTGCCCGATCATGGATGTTTCGGATGTTTTGGGTGGGCTTTGGGCTGATCGTGAGGGGTATATTGACCCCACGGGTACGGTACACGCCTATGCTGGGGCTGCCAAAAAACGCGGCGCTGAAGTGATTGAGCACACCAAAGTCGAAGAGTTGAAACAGCGCCCCGATGGCACATGGGATGTGATCACCGACAAAGGAAACATCCATGTGGAACACGTGGTTAACGCGGCGGGTCTTTGGGCCAAACAGGTTGGTCACATGGCCGGAATTGATCTTCCGGTAAGCCCACTTGCGCATCATTACCTGGTAACTGAAAGCATTCCTGAAATCGAAAAGCTGGATTTCGAGCTGCCGATGATGGTTGATCTTGAAGGCTTTACCTATATGCGCGGTGATCAAAAAGGCATGCTGGTTGGGATTTACGAAATTAACCATCAGCATTGGATGATGGACGGCGCGCCGTGGAATTATGGCTTTGATTTGCTGCAAGAAGACCTTGATCGCATCGAAGACGAACTGACTATGGCGTTTAAACGCTATCCTGTGCTGAACGATGCGGGCATCAAAACATGGGTCAACGGTGCGTTCACGTTTTCGCCTGACGGTAATCCGCTTGTGGGCCCCGTGCGCGGCAAAAAGAATTACTGGCTTGCCTGTGGCGTGATGGCCGGTTTCTTGCAAGGTGGCGGTGTTGGCAAAACACTGGCAGAATGGATCATTCACGGCGAAACCGAAGCTGATGCTTGGTCAATGGACATCGCGAGGTACGGGGCGTTTACGTCGAACCGCGAATACATAAAGCAAACCACTGGTCAGTTCTATTCGCGAAGGTTTGTGATGAGCTATCCGAACGAACAACTGCCCGCAGGCCGTGCCCTAAAACGCGCGCCCGCGCATACAGCGATGGATAATGCCGGTTGCGTTTGGGGGGAAAGTTGGGGGCTGGAAGTGCCGCTGATGTTTGGCCCCAAGGGGTTTCGTGAAACGCCAACTCTGCGTCGATCTAACGCTTTTGACGAGGTGGCCAAGGAGGTGAAAGCCGTGCGCGAAAATGTCGGATTGCTGGATATTTCCGGCTTTTCGCGGTTTGAAGTCAAAGGCCCAAATACTGAAGCTTGGCTTGATAATGTTTTCGCCACCAAATTGCCCAAACCGGGTCGCGCTAGGTTGGCTGTGATGTTGGCGCCTTCAGGGCGGTTAAAGGGTGATCTGACGTTGTTCAACTGGGGCGATGGCACCTATTGGATCATGGGCAGCTATTACCTGCGAGAATGGCATCTGCGGTGGTTTGATGACTATCAACAAGACGGTGTCGAAGTTACAGATATTTCGGATGCGACTGTCGGATTTTCAATCGCCGGGCCAAAGTCGCGCGACGTTTTAGCAAAGCTGACCCATCAGGATGTCAGCAATGCGGCCCTGCCATTTATGGGGTGTCAAACGCTTGATCTGGGTTTGATCCGCGCCAAAGTCGGGCGCTTGTCAGTTTGCGGCGAATTAGGATACGAGATCAATTGCTCGGCCCTTGAACACATCACTTTGCGCGAAATGTTAATGGAAGCAGGGGTCGAATTTGGCATCCGCGAATTTGGTTTCTACGCAATGAATTCGCTGCGACTGGAAAAAGGCTATGGAATTTGGTCGGCTGAATTTCGACAAGAATACACGCCAGCCGAAACGGGAATGGATCGGTGGATAGATTGGCAAAAACAAGACTTCACAGGTCAAGCAGCGGCGCAAAAAGCCCGGGACGAAAACTCGGCCACAAAAGTGTTGGTGACGCTAGAAGTGGATGCCTGTGATGCCGATGCCAGCGGGTATGAACCGGTTTGGCAGGGTGAAAAGCGGGTCGGGTTCGTCACTTCGGGCGGCTATGGTCATCACGTCAAGAAATCGCTGGCGTTGGCTTTAATAGATCCTGATTGCGCAGAAATCGGCACTGAACTTGATGTGCATGTCGTGGCGAAATTGCGCAAAGCGCGGGTCATTGAAACCGCGGCTTATGACCCCACTGGCAAGTTATTGAGGGCATAGTCATGGAAAAAGAACGCAAACGGCGCGGCGGCAGGCGGCAAAAGCAGGCTGAGGCAAGAACTTCAGCTAGAATTGTCAATTACCGGCAACTGCGTCACCCGTTTGAGCCACAGAAATTGTTTTCGGATGATCGGATTGCGGCAATTCACGAAGCCGCGCTGACTATGCTGGAAACGCTTGGCATCAAATTTCTATTGCCAGAAGCCCGCAATATTCTTCGCAAAGCCGGGGCCATTGTCGATGATGATAGTCAAATGGTACGGATCGGCCGAGAGATCGTTGATGATGCCTTGAAAACAGCGCCGAAGTCTATTCGATTGCGCGCGGCAAACCCGATCCGTGAAATTCAATATGAACCAGGTGCGTTGGTGTTTACTGCAGGGGCGGGGTGTCCAAATGCCACTGATGCCATTCGTGGCCGTCGGCCGGGATCACTACAAGATTTTGAAGAAGCGATCAAACTCCAGCAAAGCTTTGACGTCATTCACAAACACGGCCCATCCGCAGAACCTCAAGATGTTGCGATACAAAACCGCCACTATGCAATGATGCGGGCGCAGATGACTTTGGGCGAAAAGCCGATGTTCGTTTACGCACGCGGTCGTGGGCAGGTCACCCAAAGTTTCGAGTTGATCCAGCTGGGATTGAACCTGACGGACGAAGAATTCCGCGACGGTGTTTGGGCCACAACTGTCATCAACACCAATTCACCCCGGCAGGTCGATAAACCAATGGCCCAGGGCATCATCGATTTTGCACGCGCTGGGCAGATGTCGATCATCACGCCGTTCTGTTTGGCCGGTGCGATGGCGCCTGTTACCGTGGCGGGTTCACTGACGCTGCAGCACGGCGAGGCGCTGGCCTGTATCACTCTGGCTCAAATCACAAGTCCCGGAGCACCAGTTTCTTATGGTGGGTTCGGTTCAAACGTCGATATGAAATCAGGTGCGCCGGCTTTTGGCACGCCGGAACATATGAAAATGCAACTGGGTTCCGGCCAATTGGCGCGGCTCATTGGCTTGCCGTGGCGATCTGCAGCGGGTTCAGCTAGCAATGTTGCCGACACACAAGGCGCGATTGAAAACACGATGGGCCTGTGGGGCGCTATGCAGTCAAATGCCAGCATGGTGGTGCATTCCGCAGGTTGGTTAGAAGGTGGCCTTAGCTTTGGCTACGAGAAATTCATCACCGACATCGAAGCCTTGCAAACCATCGCTGAACTATGCGCACCCACGCCTGCGGATACGGCGGCCATCGGCATGGACGCTTTGGCCGAGGTTGAACCGGGCGGCCATTTCTTTGCGGCGCAACACACGATGGAACGATACGACACCGCGTTTTATGAACCTCTTGTGGCCGATCTTTCAAACTTTGGTGCATGGACAGACAGCGGTGCCAATACCGCCACGGAACGGGCGACTGCTATCTGGCAGTCTGTGTTGCGCGACTACCAACCCCCTGCGCATTCGGAACTAGCGGGCGAACGTATTGTGAAATATATCGCTGATGAGACTGCGGCAGGAGGTGCTGCAATACTGGATTGAACTCCGATGTATCATTTCGTAACTGATGCGGGGCGTAAACTGTTGGACTGCTAGGCGTATTCTAAGTTGTTTGCAAAGTCTGCACCGAGATTGATTTCACATCGCCAACTGCTGCCGAGGCCTTTCAAAGCTGAAAAGACAGAGCAAGTCTTGTTGGCGGCGGTAAAGGTCGATGGTGTTCAAGTAAATATCAACTCACCTGCCGAAATCCCGATTGAAACCGGTCTTGGAAATACGGTTGCTAGGTATCGCGAAAATATAGACCCCTACTCGCCAGTAGATCCACCCGAATTAGGTTTTTGTCAATTCGAATTTTGCGGCAATTGATCCGCATCAGCGGCCTCAGCCATATCCCAAAACAAGCCAGTCATGCAGCAAACAGCGTCTTGCGAAACCGAAACCAGTACGTGTTCATTTGGAGCATGTTGCGAGCAACCGCCATACGAATGTGGCACCCAGATCGTTGGTAAGCCAAGGGTTTGGCTAAACACATGATTTGGAATAAACCCTCCGAGATTGGGCAGAACATGGGGTTGTTTGCCGCTGGTTTTCGCCAGTGAAGCCGCGACAAACTTTGCCCAAGGACTGTCAGGATCAAGCCTTGTGGCGGGGGCAATTGCCTCGATTGTTTGGATGACTTTGACTTTGTGAAAACCGCCTCGGTCAAGATGTCGGCGCAGGGCTGGAAGGATGTCCGGTTCATCTGTACCAACCACAAACCGCAGCTGACAAGACGCAGCCGCTGTTCCTGATATCGCATTTTGCGGCGCGTCTGGTACGCCGCTTTCCTGTGCCAAAATTGTGAATGAATTCCAGCCAAATACCCGCTCTGCAGGTGTCTGATCCGGCTCTCCCCAATGGGTTGAAATTTCGGGCCCGCCCCCGCCAACTGGCAAATCCTGAAGCCGGGTTTTAATGTCTGGTGTCAGGCTGTCGGGCCGCCATTCCGGTACCAATATGCATCCGCGTGCATCCGTGATCGATGCCAATGCATGTGCTAATATTATCGCTGGATCTTCAAGCAAACCACCCCAGTTGCCGCTGTGATTGGCCCCGTCTCGTAATTCTACTGACAACGAGAAATTGATCGCACCCCGCGACCCCATGAAAACCGTTGGCGTATCGGGTTGTAAACGCGGACCGTCCGAGGCGATTAGAACATCCGCAGCCAATAGATCTTGGTTAGCCTTAATGAATTTGCCCAAACCGGGAGACCCAATTTCTTCACCCATTTCGATCAAAATTTTGACGTTGAAACCAGGATTGCCACGCTCTGATAGAACGCACTCAAGTGCCTTAAGGTTTATCAGGTGCTGGACTTTGTTATCTGCAGATCCGCGCCCATAAAGACGGTCGGCCCGTCGGGTTAACGTGAAAGGTTCTAACCCCTTTGCCCATCGCCCACGCTGGCCTTCAACCACATCGCCATGACCGTAATTTAAGACTGTTCTCAGATCATCACCTTCCAACCGTTCGGCGGTTAAAAACGGCCCTCCGGATGGGTCAGGATTACTGTGCAGTTTGGTTGTAAACCCAAGTCGATCCAGAATGGGCAGAATGCCTTCGCTTAGATAGCGATCAAGCTGGGCCCGGCTTTCGGGGCGCTGGCTTTCGCTTTCAATGGCAACAAGATGCGCCAGATCAGTTTCAAGCCCGCCGGTTTCTACCCATGCTGTCGCCGACTTAATCGCGTTTTTTCGATTGCCCATACTGCCCCATCAAAATTCAATAGAGCAATCTTAGCCAGCCAAGTGATAGGTGCAATGGAATTCACCAAGTTTCAGGATTGCCACCTTCGGCTTCAAGAGCTGTGGTTTCCGTCGCTATAAAGTCTTGAAAACTTTGTGCTTTGAAAGCGTCGGTAACCAAAAACTTGAACGCTGATCTATAGTAAAAAGGTTTCATATACCCGGGAAGACGGAAGGTTTCCGCCTCGCGATTGTTGGCAACACGTTGATCGTTTTTCTGAAAGACCAGCGTCGTAGGCGTGCCGCGCACCCCCCATTTTCCGGCCAAATCGCGTTCTTTCATTCGCTTTCCGTCAAAATCAACCACTTGTTTTGACCCACGCAAGTCAACTTGCACAATCATGAAATTCTCGCGCATGTATTCAGTGACTTCAAGTTTTGCGAAGTTAACCTCATGCAATTCGGCGCAATAATGACATCCTCGTTGTTCCACTAAAACGATCAGACCTTTGTCGTTTGTGGCAGCCGTGCGCAAAAGGCGCGGAAAACTGACATTTCCTTCGTAAATCCAATCCTGAATGTGCAAGCCATTTTCGGCCATTTCAACCGGCGCTCTTGCATGGGCTCCTGCTGCGTTGTTTGTACCCGTTGATTGGGTCACGGCAAAGCCAACCACCGCCAAAGTAAATGCAACGGTAATCGCGATCAAAATGGGTTTTTTAAACATGGCGGCTCTCCTGTAATCTCAATGGCCAGACTAGGCGAGGAATTTTGGCAGGGAAATGACGGCTTTGATGACGGGCCATCACATGCGCGTGAAAGTTCACCAAATTACGGGCGAATTTTTTTGAGCCTTCATAATCACGCTCTGGGTTAACGGCCTCAGGCAAACAAAGTTGCAAATCTCTGCCGCAGAAGGTTCTTTTGAACTTTGCCCATCGCGTTCCGCGGCAGCTCGTCCAGAAACAGGATTTTCTTGGGTTGTTTGAATTTTGCCAGCTGCGGCGCGATTGCATTTTTAACGCCCGTTTCATCCAATTTTCCATCTGCGTGGCGCACGATAACAGCGACACTAGCTTCGCCAAAATCAGGGTGCGGTACGCCGATGACTGCGCTTTCAAGAACGCAATCAAGGTCGTCAATCAACAGCTCAATCTCTTTTGGATAAATGTTGTAACCACCGGAAATGATCAAATCCTTAGCGCGGCCAACGATGCTCACATAGCCATCTCTGTCAATTTGCGCGATATCACCAGTGATGAAAAACCCGTTTTTACGCAGTTCTTCAGCGGTCTTTTCTGGCATATTCCAATAGCCAGCAAACACGTTCGGTCCGCGTACTTCAAGCACGCCAACCTCG
>JBLHMX010000062.1:0-13687 GCA_047622625.1 Paracoccaceae bacterium
CTTCAGCCCTTGCCTGCACGGCGCACGGCTGACTTTACGGAGATTGTTGTGCAGGTTGTGCGCACCGGTGGGTTCTTGGTGAAACAGATCTTCTACAGCCCGCCGGCGTAGTGGATGGCGTAGTTAGCGGTTATCGCGGCTACCATGTCCAAGGCCTCTTTGACAATTGGATCAGAACGCGAAATCCGGGGATGACGATCAACTCTCAACGTAAGCCCGGCCACTGCCTTGACTTGGGTCTGGGTGCGAAAAGTCTTGCACACAGAATGTAGATCAGATCGCTTGGCTCTCTGCCAGGATTCGTTCAGCAAAGGAGCTCGGCGCAGACTAATGGCAAATTTGTGGGCGTCGATATCAGCCGGATGAACCAAAAGTGGGATTGCAAAGCCCTCGCAGCCGTTAGCTCGTTCGCTCCCTACAATTAATTTGAAACATGTCGGTTTCGCACTGGCAGGATCGTATTTGTGATGGTCTACTTTGCTCGATATTTCCAGTTAGGCAGGTGATGGGATTCCGATGAAAGACACCTATGATTTCATCGTTGTGGGTGCGGGTTCAGCGGGCGCTGTTCTAGCGAGCCGACTAAGCGAAAGCGGTAAGTTTTCCGTGTTGGTTCTCGAGGCCGGTGGTTCGGATCGTAATTTTTGGATCCAGATGCCAATCGGCTATGGCAAGGCTTATTACGACAAGCGCATCAATTGGAAATATAATAGTGAACCGGTTGAAGGTCTTGGTAGGCGCA
Source organism: Paracoccaceae bacterium (assembly GCA_047622625.1). Lineage (GTDB taxonomy): Bacteria > Pseudomonadota > Alphaproteobacteria > Rhodobacterales > Rhodobacteraceae > UBA5972. The sequence continues at coordinate 743 of JBLHMX010000062.1, forward strand.
GCAGCTATTGGCCGCGCGGAAAGGTCATGGGTGGGTCAAGTGCGATCAACGCGATGGTCTATGTGCGCGGGAATCCCACCGACTTTGATGACTGGGAAGCCGCAGGTGCCAAAGGTTGGGGTTGGAAAAATGTCGAACCGGTTTTTCGCAAAATGGAAAACTGGTCCGGCGGGGCGGACGCTTGGCGCGGGGCTGGTGGCCCAATGCATGTCCAAGATGTCCGCAAAGATGTTCATCCAATGTGTGACACGTATTTGAAGGCAACAGCCCAAGCAGGGCTTAAGGCAACAGACGATTATAATGGTGCCGATTTTGAAGGTGCTGCTATCTACCAAATCACAACCCACAAGGGTGTGCGCGCTTCAACCGCGCGGTGTTATTTGAGACCAGCGCTCAAACGAAAGAACCTGCGTTTGATTTTGCATGCCCATGTCACAGGTTTGGTAATTAGGGGTAAACACGCAAAAGGCGTTACTTATCGCCATAAGGGTAAAGAACATACGGCCTTTGCGGGGCGTGAAGTTATCTTATCAGCTGGGGCTGTGAACTCGCCCCAACTGTTGCAACTATCGGGGATAGGAGCGGCATCACATCTTAAGGCACATGGCATTGATGTTGTGGCAGATGCCCCGCATGTCGGGCAAAACCTGCAGGACCATTTGGGGACTGACTTATATTTTCGCGCCAATGTGCCAACACTTAATCAAGTTTTAAGGCCTTGGTTGGGGCGGCTGATGGTCGGCGCGCAATATGTGTTCAGGCGCAATGGACCATTGTCGTTAAGCATCAATCAGGGCGGCGGGTTTATTCGTACCGATCCAGATTTGGCCGAGCCAAACTTACAACTTTATTTTTCGCCAGTCAGTTATACACGGGCGCCAACTGGCAAGCGGCCCATGATGAGCCCTGACAAATTTCCGGGGTTCTTATTGGGGGCAAGTACGTGTCGCCCAACCAGCACAGGCACAATTCAAATACGCTCGGCTGATCCATTTGACGCGCCGTTGATCCAGCCGAATTATCTGTCAACGGAATATGATCGCACCGAAATGATCGCAGCGGTGAAATTTCTGCGCAGATTGTCAGAAACCGCCGCCTTCAAAGCCGTGACCGAGCAAGAGATACTGCCGGGCCCAGCGGTTCAAAGCGATGCAGAAATCGCGACCTATGCGCGTGACAATGCGTGGACTGTGTTTCACCCCAGTGGCACTTGCAAGATGGGTGAAACTGCAGCTTCTGCGGTCGTTGATCCACGGCTGCGTGTTTTTGGGATCGCCGGTTTGCGTGTGGTTGATGCCAGCGTATTCCCGAACGTAACATCAGGAAACATTAACGCGCCGTCGATCATGGTCGGCGAGCGGGCGTCCGAAATTATATTAGAGGATGCGAACCTATGAAGCTGAAGCAGATCGAGACTTTTACAACTGAAGATGTCGGGTTTGTCCGGGTGACTGACGAAACCGGTGCACAAGGTTGGGGACAGGTTGCGACTTATCACTCAGACATTACTTGTCAGGTGTTACATCGTCAGGTGGCACCTTGGATGCTTGGCCAAGATGCAACCGATCTTGATGATCTGTTGGATATTGTTGCAGAACGCGAGCATAAGTTCCCCGGCTCGCACCTCAGACGAGCGATGGCGGGTGTAGATACGGCGATTTGGGATCTCAAGGGGAAGCTCGCCGGTAAACCGGTCGCTGAACTTTTGGGCGGTAGCGCAGGGCCGCTACGCGCTTATGCGTCGTCAATGAAACGGGATATAACGCCTGTGGATGAAGCCGGGCGGTTGAAACGTTTGCGCGACGAAAAAGGATTTGACGCTTTCAAGATCCGCGCCGGTGCTGAGGTAGGTCGAGATCAAGACGAATGGCCGGGGCGGACCGAGGAAATTATACCGACAATGCGCCGTGAACTTGGAGACGGGGTTGATCTGCTGATCGACGCGAATTCTTGTTACAGCCCAAAACGTGCCATTGAGATCGGACATATTTTGCAGGATAATGGCTTTTGCCACTATGAAGAACCATGCCCGTATTGGGAACTGGAGCAGACAAAACAAGTGACCGACGCCCTGAAAATTGATGTGACCGGGGGCGAACAAGATTGTGATCTACCGACATGGCAGCGGATGATTGACATGCGGGCCGTTGATATTGTGCAGCCAGACATCCTGTATCTAGGCGGCATCAACCGAACTTTGCGAGTGGTCAAGATGGCCCAAGCAGCGGGCCTACCCGTGACACCCCACTGTGCCAATTTGTCTTTGGTGACTTTGTTCACGATGCACCTGCTTCGGGCTATACCGAACGCCGGAAAATATCTGGAATTCGCAATCGAAGGCGCAGATTATTATCCTTGGCAGCAGGGTTTGTTTGTCGAAGACCCTTATCAGATCAAAGACGGGCAGGCGGTTGTGACTGGGCAACCCGGCTGGGGCATAGACATCAACCCTGAATGGTTGGCGAAATCACGCTATCAGGTATCTTCGTTCTGAGTTGCTGTGCGCTGGAATTCAGACTTGTCGACACAACCTAGGTTAAGCCAAATCACGTCCACACAAAATCACCTGCGTCATGTACTTTGTGTGGACGCCTCCAAGATAGCAGGCAAAGTCAGAAAGCAAACCTAGCGAAGCCAGGACCGCTTTTATGGATCAAACAAGCTCTGCATCCGTCATGATTTCTACCAAAGCCGGGCCGTTCACCGCCAGCGCACGTTTGATCGCCGCCGCTATGTCTGCGGTTTTTGTGACCTTCTCGCCGTGGCCGCCGCAAAGTTTTGCGAAGGCCGCGAAAGATGGGTTTTGCAGGTCGGTCTCCCAAACGGGCCATTCGCCTGCTCGCTGTTCTTTTGTGATTTTGCCTAGTTGGCCGTTGTGCAAAAGGATGTGCGTGACATCCATTCCGTATTTAACGGCTGTTGTGAAATCCATCGGGTATTGCCCAAACCCGCCATCGCCCGAGATTGAAACAACTTTTCGACCTTTGAATTCCGGCAAATCTTGCGTGGCGGCCCATGCCCCCATTCCAGCCGGAAACCCAAATCCAATTGAACCAAGATAGCCCGACATCAGCACGCGTTGTGTGCCCTTGGTTTCAAGATAGCGACCAAAGGAATATGTGTTATTGCCCACATCCACCGCAAAAATCGTATCGTCAGGGACTAATTTACCCAAGGTTCTTCGGCGAGCCGACGGTGCTTTTCATCGCGCCACATGGCCCAACGCTCAGCGACTTCGCTGAATTGATCAACGGCTTGGGCATTTGGTTTGATTTGCGAGGCTGCAGCATCACAAAACGCCCCGATCTCACCCCAAATCGGTACTTTCACTGGGTGGAACTTGCCCAGTTGCATCCGGTCGTAATCGACTTGAATGATGTTATCCTTCAAAGTGATGCCAGTATGGTTAGAAAAGCTGGCCCCTAAGACCAACAAAACGTCCGCCTCGTTCATGAACCAGCTGGCAATCGGTGTACCGGATCGGCCCAATACACCTGCGCCAAGCGGATGTGTGTCTGGCACCAGCCCTTTTGCTTTAAAGGTCGTCACTACAGGCGCACCAATTTTTTCTGCCAGTGCAATAATTGCGTCGCGCGCGCCTTGAGCACCGTGCCCAACGACGATCATTGGGCGCTTAGCTTGGTTCAAAATCTCAACCGCCGCTTGAATATCGTCTTGTGCTGGTGTGACTTTAGTTCCGCCCATTCGGCCAACAGGTTTGCCCGCAGGCCTGGTAGATGGCAGCGTTTGCACGTCATCCGGAAAAATCAAATGTGCCACATCTTGATTTACAATTGCGTTCTTGCAGGCGAGCGACATCAGTTCTGGGTGGTTCGATGTATGCAATACAGGCTGCGAGAAATGCGCCACTGCCTGAAAGGCTGATTTCAGATCGATATCTTGAAATGCGCCTGGGCCGAATACCTGTGTTTGCACCTGGCCCGTAAGCGCCAATACAGGCGCGCGGTCAACTTTAGCATCCACATGCCAGTCAAAAGGTTCGTGGCCCCTGGACCTGCAATTGTCAGACACGCCGCTGGCTTTCCCGTTAGCTTGCCATATGCGGAGGCGGCGAATGCCGCAGCCCCTTCGTGCCGGATGCCGTAATACCTGAGTTTTTTGTCAATAACGGATCGTCGGATCGCATCGGCCAATCCAAGGTTGGAATGTCCAACCATGCCGAAAACTGACTGAACACCCCAATTGGTCATAGTTTCGACCATACTGTCTGTCACGGTGCGTGTGTGGGGCGGTTCAGCTTCAAGCCCGACAAATATCTCGCCATCTTTGATTTCCAGCGGGTATAGTTGTTGACCGCTATCTTCGTGCCCACCTGGTGGCCTGCCCGTTAACGGATCAAAGTCCCACCCATGCCAAGGGCATCGGATCCAGCACTTGTCGTCTTTTCCCTTTTCGATGGTCCCTTCGCCAAGAGGGCCTTTTTGGTGGGGACAATGGTTGTTCATCGCGGACCACTGGCCATCAAAATGCACCAGACAGAGTGACGTCGTGCGTGCCGTAACGGTTTTGATCCGGCCTTCCGGCAAATCGTCAACGTGACCAACAGAAATCCAATCAAGGTTTTTCTTGTCCATTTTTTGCTCCTACGCTACGCCGCCAAAGGCGACACCTGATATTGCCGCCATGTCTTTTTTCCAAGTTGTCAGATCGTCTGGATTGAATTTTGAAAGATGGTCATGCCCACATGCGCGCGCCATTACTTGCATCAACCCGACACTTGCCTCAAAGAAGTTCGCTAGTTGTCGCGCGGATTTTTCGGCAACAAGTCGGTTCACCAAATGCGGTTTCTGCGTTGCGATCCCGACAGGGCAGTTGTTGGTGTGACACGCACGCATGGCAAGACACCCGATGGCCTGCATTGCCGAATTTGAAACCGCAATCGCATCGGCCCCCAACGCCAGTGCTTTAATGAAATCGGCAGGTTTACGCAGCCCGCCCGTGATAACCAGTGTCACGTCACTGCGCCCCAAGTTATCAAGATGGCGACGTGCGCGTGCCAAAGCTGGGATCGTCGGCACAGAAATATTATCTCGGAAAATAATTGGCGCTGCACCCGTGCCGCCACCGCGCCCGTCTAGAATGACATAGTCCACGCCAACGGCTAACGCTGCATCAATGTCTTTTTCGATATGTTGGGCGGATAACTTGTATCCGATGGGAATGCCGCCAGTCCGGTCGCGCACTTCGTCGGCGAATTCTTTGATCTGGCTGACTTCAGTCCATTCCGGAAACCGTGGCGGAGAAATCGCAGATGTGCCGGGTTCCAGTCCGCGAACCGCTGCGATCTTGCCTTGCACCTTTTTACCCGGCAAATGACCGCCTGTGCCAGTTTTGGCGCCTTGACCGCCTTTGAAATGAAAGGCTTGCACCTTATCCAGTTTTTCCCAACTGAACCCAAACCGACCTGAAGCTAGTTCATAAAAATAACGACTGTTTTCCACCTGCTCTTCAGGAAGCATGCCACCTTCACCTGAACAAATGCCCGTTCCAGCCATTTCTGCACCTCTGGCAAGGGCGACTTTGGCGGATTCTGATAGGGCCCCAAAGCTCATATCTGACACAAAAAGTGGGATTTTCAACTTCAGGGGTTTCTGCGCATTCGGCCCAATAACGACGTCCGTTCCAACCGGATCGTCATCAAGTAACGGCGCCTTAAACAGTTGAGCGGTTAAAAGTTGGATGTCGTCCCAATCAGGCAGTTCATTGCGTGGAACACCCATAGACTCGACTACACCGTGATGACCAGTTTTGGACAGGCCTGACCTTGCGTAGCCTTGGATCAGCCCATTATAGGGTTCCGCGTCTGAGCCGTGACTTGGGTCAGAATACAGGCCAAGATATGCTTTGCGGTTGTAAGGCTGCGGGTTGGCCAAACCCCAAGCGTTGATTTCATCTGCATCAACACAGATATTGTCATCCTCAACCCAAGATTTGAACTTCGGCAATTTTTCATCATTCGCATAGGCCGACACGCCGCTATCAAGCCGATAATCCCAATTGTGGACGCCACAGATCAGATCATTGCCACGAACATGCCCGTCAGCCATCAGCGCCCCACGATGCAAGCATCTGCCGTAAAAGACCGCGACTTTTTCATCGAAACGGACAACGACCAAATCAACCTCGCCGACAATTGCATAGGCTGGTTTTCGGTCAGGTAACTCGCTGAGCGTTAAGATTGCGACCTTTTCCATTTGGTATCCTTTTCTGTGGTGTCATGGCTATGTGAAATCCGTTCTCACCCGGCATGATGCGCCGAGGGCGAAAAGTAATCTGCAAATAACGCACAACGTCCAAGGGGAGAGTTGAAGCCATCTTAGAAAAAACGGCGCGCTGCGCCAGACAATTCAACAAAACAATTCAATCCGGCAATTCAAATCCGCGGCATGACGTTTTACGCGTAACAAGATTGTGTGGGCGCAATCTGTTGCCAAGCCCATCTTACAGGATAAAAGCTGTGCGACTTACCGAGAATTTTAACATGGGTAAGAATATGCAATCGGGCCCGGGTCCAAAATCGATACAGGCTGTCTCGACATGACTGAAAGTTCTTTAAGCGGAAGTCCAGAAATCGATGTGGTGATTACCTGGGTCGATGGTGACCATCTTAGTCACCGCCTGCAGCGTGAAGAACACTTGGCAAATTCTAATCTTGTTCTGCATGAAAATGCGATAAACCCGCATCGTTGGACAGATAATGGCGAGCTTTTTTATTGCCTGCGATCAATAGAAAATTTCGCACCCTGGGTCAGAAAAATCTGGATTGTCGTTGACGCGGTCGTTCCCAGTCTTTCTGGCTTGTCTGACAGTACCCTGGCCAAGATCGATTTTGTATTTCACAGCGAGTTGTTCGCCGGGATCGAAGATGTGCTTCCGACTTTCAATTCACTAGCAATCGAAACCATGCTGTGGCGCATCGAAGGCCTGACTGAGCGTTTTCTATATTTTAACGATGACGTATTTCTGGCTGGCCCGTTGAAGAAGGAAGATATGTTCATCGGTGAAAAAATAATATTGCGGGGAAATTGGCGGAATTACAGTGGTCTGGATAATAATCCCGAAATCCGCGCGGACCCTGCCTTGTTCAACCATTTTATGCAAATTAATGCGGCCAAGATCGTGGGTTTTGAAGCAGAAAACCTGTTTGCCGCGGCCCATGTTGTTCATCCGATGCGCCAGTCGATTATGTCAAACTTGTTTGATCGATATACCGACATCTTTTTGAATAATGCGCGTTATCGATTTCGCGATCTTAACCAGTTCCTGCCGCAAACCTTGCACAACCTCACATGCATTGCTGACGGGTCTGCGATCATTCACGAAAAGAAAGACCATCTTCATATCCACAGCGGTCAGGGTATAGGGCAACCGGGCGATGTAATGCGGGCGGTGTTGGAAAACGCACTTTTGCCAGAGATCAAATTCCTTTGCGTGAACGATTTGCCGCAGTTGGAAGCGATGGTTCCAGAAGCAAGGGACTATATCATGCGCGCAACTGGCGAGCCGAGAAAAACCAAATAGCGGTCCAAGCGAGAATTCCTGTTGCGGTTTGTTATTCTCTTGCGGCGTTGTAAAGATATCCGGCGCGGTGACGTCGCACGGCACAATACGAAACTTGCCTGACACATCAGAGCGAACCAACGAGAAGGGGATCAATGCAGCCCCTGCCGTATGTGCGATCGCAGAAGTGTCTTTTGTAAGCGCATACATTTCATCGACACGACTATCCAGCGATGGTTCAAATACCAACATTGTCGATTTTCGAAACGAAAAAGATATCGGGACGGTCAATATTTGCGTGGGGCTACAGTTGCGATATGTCTATAGTCTAAGCTTATGAACATATCATTTTTGGCAATTTTACATATGTCACAGATTGCTGCAAAAGACCCCAAATCAATGTACTCGGGAGATTACAAATGGCCAATTCAAGCATTAAAATTGAAATGCCCAAATTGGGCGAACCTTACTTGTTGACGCCCGGTCCATTGACAACTTCTTTTGCAGTAAAAGAGGCCATGTTGCGCGATTGGGGCAGCTGGGATGACGACTTTCGCGGCATGACTTTAGAAATGCGCGCGCGGCTTTTGGATCTTTTAGGCGACGGCAAGGAAGAGTTTGACTGTGTGCCAATGCAGGGCAGCGGGTCATTTTCTGTCGAGGCGATGTTGGCTTCGTTTATTCCGCGCGATGGCAAAGCACTTGTTTTGGCCAATGGGGCCTATGGTCTTCGGTCTGCCCAAACATTGCAGTATCTTGGCCGCGATCATGTTGTTCTGGACAAGGGTGATTATCTACCGCCGCGCGGTGATGAAGTTGCGAAAATTCTGGCGGATGACCTGTCGATCACACATGTTGTTGCCATTCATTGCGAGACAAGCTCCGGTATTTTGAATCCGGTCGAGGAAATCTCTGAGGTCACTTATGCGGCAGGCCGCAAGCTGTTGGTCGATTCAATGTCAGCTTTTGGTGCCGTTGATCTTAAGGTGTCTGACATTCGGTACGAGGCGATGGTGTCATCGTCAAATAAGTGCATTGAAGGCGTGCCAGGGTTTGGCTTTATCATTGGCCGCAAAACTGAGTTAGAGGCCACGAAAGGCAACAGTCATTCGCTTAGTCTGGATGTGTATGCGCAGTGGACGCATATGAACAAAACCGGACAGTGGCGGTTCACGCCGCCAACACATGTGGTTGCGGCATTTCTTGAAGCCTTACGCGCACATGAAACTGAAGGCGGCGTGGCAGGCCGCGGTGCGCGCTATACTAAGAACCGAGACACAGTCGTTGCTGGTATGCGCGAACTGGGTTTTGAAACGCTGCTTAAAGACCGATGGTTGTCACCTATCATTGTTACGTTTTTCTGCCCATCAGACGAAAATTTCGTTTTCGGCACGTTTTACGGATTGATGAAAGAAAAGGGTTTCATCATCTATCCAGGCAAGTTGACAATTGTTGACAGTTTCCGGATCGGGTGTATCGGCCATATGGATAAGAACGTCATGCTGCAAGTTGTTGCAGCAGCAAAAGAAACGCTGGAAGAAATGGGTGTTGCAAGCGCCGCTCCTCCGGTTATTGCCTTAAAAGAACGCGCCAAGCTGGCAGCCTAAAACAATCAAAGGAACGACCGATGACAATTAAATCCCCAGTGGTGGCTAATGGCCGTGCTTATCCGGCCCCCAAAGTGTGTGCGATCGCAATTTGCCTTGATGGTTGCGAGCCTGAATATCTGGACACGGCGATTGCCGATGGCCTGATGCCAACTTTGAAACGGATGCGCGAAACCGGTACGGACAGATACGCCCATTCGGTTGTGCCGTCGTTCACGAACCCAAACAACTTGTCCATTGCAACAGGTCGTCCACCCGTTGTTCACGGTATATGCGGCAACTATCTTTACGAGCCTGAAACCGGCGAAGAAGTGATGATGAATGACGTGCGTTTCCTGCGTGCGCCAACCCTGTTCAGCAAATTTTATGACGCCGGAGCGCGCGTCGCGATTGTTACGGCAAAAGACAAATTACGTGCCTTACTTGGTGCTGGCCTGAAGTTTGACGATGATCGTGCAAAGTGCTTTTCCGCTGAAAAATCAGATACATCCACACAAGCCGAACATGGCCAAGATGCCGCCAGCACTTGGTTGGATATGGCGCAACCCGCAGTCTATTCCGCCGAACTTTCTGAATTTGTATTTGCCGCAGGTGTGAAGCTGCTGCGCGAATGGAAGCCTGATGTTATGTATTTGACGACTACGGACTATGTGCAGCATAAATATGCACCTCATCAGGCCGAGGCTAAATCGTTCTTTGCGATGTTTGATCGATACCTGACCGAACTTGATGCGATGGGGGCGGCTATTGTGGTCACCGCTGATCACGGCATGAAGCCCAAGCATCACGCCGATGGCTCGCCTTCTGTGGTTTATGTGCAAGATTTGCTGGACGAATGGTTGGGTGAAGCGGCTGCACGTTTGATCCTGCCTATTACCGACCCATATGTTGTGCACCACGGCGCGCTTGGATCGTTCGCCACGGCTTATTTGCCGGATGGTGCCGACCAAGATGACATCATGGCGAAACTGCGTGCGACCGATGGGATCACGCATGTTCTGACCAATGCCCAAGCTGTCGCTCGGTTCGAGCTGCCGGGAGATCGCATCGGTGACATTGTTTTGGTGTCTGGTGAAAACATCTGTATCGGCACATCCGAGCACCGGCATGATCTGGCAGCGCTAAACGAACCATTGCGCAGCCACGGTGGATTGACCGAACAAGAAGTGCCCTTTATCGCCAACCGCGTTCTACCTCTGCCTGAGCGCCCGGTTCTACGTAACTTTGACGCGTTCTTTTATGCCACAACAGCAGCGGCGCTTTGATTATGGGCGATATCAACAAGAAGCAGGAAATCCGCGTTGAGGGCATGCGTATCGGTGGGAAGATCGTCTTCACCGATGACGTTATTGAGGTAAAATATCCTTACACCGACGAAGTGATCGGCACCGTGCCTGCGGGTACGGCCGAACACGCGAAACGTGCCTTTGAAATCGCCGCGAACTACAAATCGACCCTCAGTCGTTACGAGCGCAGCCAGATTTTGCAGCGCGCAGGCGAATTGATCGGCGAGCGGCGTGAGTATCTTGCTAAATGGCTGACGTTGGAATTGGGTATCTGCCATCAACACGCCATTTACGAGACAAAGCGAGCGCAAGACGTTTACCAATTTGCGGCGTCACAAGCGCTGCAGGATGATGGTCAGATTTTCTCGTGTGATCTTACTCATAATGGCAAAGAACGCAAAATCTTCACCAAGCGCGAACCTGTCGGCGCGATCAGTGCGATCACCCCGTTTAATCACCCGTTGAACATGGTCAGCCATAAGATTGCGCCATCGATTGCCACAAACAATTGTATGGTGTGCAAACCAACAGAGCTGACACCGCTAACGGCAATTGCTCTGGCGGATATTCTGTATGAGGCTGGCTTGCCACCAGAGATGTTCCAGATCGTCACGGGTTTACCAAAAGACATTGGCGAGGAGATGATGATGAATGAACACATCGATATCATCACCTTTACGGGCGGTGTTCCCGTGGGCAAATTGATTGCGTCAAAAGCCGGTTACAAACGGCAAGCGTTGGAGCTTGGTGGGAACGATCCGTTGATTGTTTGCAATGACCTTACCGACGAAGATTTGGAAAAAGCCGCGACCATTGCTGTTGCCGGCGCTACTGGCAATTCGGGCCAGCGGTGCACGGCGATCAAGCGTATTTTGGTTCAAGAAAGTGTCGCAGATAAATTTGTGCCGCTGGTTCTGGCAAAGGCCAAAGCGATTAAGTTCGGCGATCCGCAAGATCCTGAAACCCAACTGGGATGTGTAATTCATGCTCAGGCGGCCGAACTGTTTGAGAACCGCGTGTATCAGGCCGAAAAAGAGGGTGCGAAAATTCTGTATCACCCAGGGCGCCAAGGTGCGTTGCTGCCTCCGATTGTGGTAGACCACGTGCCCCACAGCAGTGAATTGGTTATGGAAGAAACTTTTGGCCCGATCATTCCTATTGTGCGCGTGCCAGACGATGATGTTGAGGTTATGAAAATCTCAAACGGGACGGAATTTGGCTTGTCGTCCGGAGTTTGTACCAATGATTTGAACCGCGCGATTGCCTATATCAATGGACTTAACGTGGGCACATGTAACATCTGGGAACAACCTGGATACCGGATCGAAACTTCACCATTTGGTGGTATCAAAGACAGCGGCAACGCCGTTAAAGAGGGCGTTACCGAGGCAATGAAGTTTTTCACCAATGTTAAAACCTATTCTTTGCCTTGGCCTGAATAAATATTCAGGTTAGACGCTGCTGTTATAAGGGGCGGCCATTCGCGGCCTTCCAAATTTTCGTGCGTAACTAGGGCAGCCGTAAAATAGGCGTGGCCCGTAGTGTCGAACGAATAAAACCGGACGAACGACTTGGCAATTTTGAGTTTCCTGATCAGTCTTGCAGGCGCAACGATGCTGTTGTTGTTCGCCGTTCGCATGGTTCGCACCGGAATCGAACGCCGTTTTGGCGCGTCGTTTCGCCGGTTGTTGACCCAAAACGATAGCATGTTCAGCGCCAGCATGGCTGGTTTGGCATTGGCCGTTGTTTTGCAAAGATCGGCTGCGGTCGCGCTTTTGACTAGTGGGTTTAGCGCCAGTGGTATGCTGGCATTTCCAGCAGGATTGGCAATCGTACTTGGTGCCGATTTGGGCTCCGCGCTAATCATTCAGGTTCTGTCATTCAAGCTGGATTGGTTGGTCCCGCTATTGCTGGCATCGGGTGGTTGGCTGTTTGTGAAAACCGAAAGAAAAAGTTGGCGGCAAGCCGGGCGTATCTTGATGGGTATTGCGCTTATACTTATATCGCTGCGTTTTCTACGGGAAGCCATGCACCCCATTCGCGACAGTGCGTTTCTACCTGCAATCGCTGAATATCTGGCTCGCGACTCTATTACCGCGTTTATTGCTGGCGCGGCATTAGCATTTGTAATGCGCTCAAGCGTCGCTGCTATTTTGATGTGTGTGACATTGGTACAAATCGGGGCCATTCCTGTAACTGCTGGGCTTTCGCTGTTGCTTGGCGCCAATCTGGGCAGCGCTTTCATTCCCCTTTGGTTAACACGCGATATGTCCCCCCAAGCGCGACGAGTTCCGCTTGCCAATCTAGCGTTGCGCGGCAGTTGGGCCATCATTGTATTGCTGGCGATTAATCTGCTTTCGCTTGGCCATCTACTAGACATAGCTGGTCCCGGCCAATCGCTGATCTATGCCCATATTCTTTTTAACCTATACCGCGGCTACTGCAAAACCCGAACGTTGCGATGTGAGATGATGCGGAAGTTATCAGTTACTTGATCTCGAAAGTTGCGCCACTGTTTTGGGACGACCTCT
>JBLHMX010000063.1:0-13611 GCA_047622625.1 Paracoccaceae bacterium
CGTTCTGTTGGATGTAAACTCGTCGTTTGAACAACAAGACCTGCGCATTGCTGATCTGGCTGAACGCGAAGGTCGTGCTGTCGTGGTTGCGGTTAATAAGTGGGACTTGGAAGACAACAAACAAGAACGCCTGCGCGAAGTGCGCGAGAAATTCGAACGCCTGTTACCGCAGTTGCGCGGCGCACCGATGGTGATGGTGTCAGCCGTAACCGGTAAGGGGCTTGATCGCTTGAACGAAGCAATCCTCAAGGCCTACGCGACTTGGAACAAGCGTATTTCGACATCACGTCTGAACCATTGGTTGACCGGTATGTTGGAACAACATCCACCACCTGCACCCGGCGGACGGCGCATTCGAATGCGCTATGCAACGCAAGTGAAATCACGCCCGCCAAGTTTCGTTGTGATGTGTTCACACCCTGATTTACTGCCAACCAGCTACACCCGCTATCTAGTGAACGGATTGCGTGAGGTGTTCGATATGCCCGGCACACCCATTCGAATGTTCATGCGCAGCCAGTCAGACAAGAACCCTTATAAAGACAAAAAAGACAAGAAGGTCACTAAGTTGAATAAGCACCAAGAAGGGCGTTGGCAGGGAAAACGCAAGTAGCGTAGCAATTTGTTTTGTGGCGATTTGGACTGAAGACTTGGTAGGGCACCGCGGTAAGATTTTTCTGCTAAGGAATTAGGTTTGCAGCCTAAGTAAGGCTGTTAACAAGCCGCGCAGCCTCAGATTTGATCGGCGCAAGTGCAGCGCGATCTTCGCCGGGGTAAAAACGTGCGCGCAGGGCTGTTGGCATTGGCTTAGGGGCGAAAGTCAAAACCTTTGGCCCAATTCTTACGGTTTCCGCCGCCCAACTTTGCCAAATCGCTTTTTGCGCGGCCTTTGCAGCACCATAACTGGCGAAAAACTTCGCACCTGCCATTTCGTCAGTTGGCAGAACGGCGGTGCCGCCACCGTTTTTTAGCAATGGCTCAACCATTTCCACCAAACGTTGGGTGGCGCGAATATTAATCGCAAGGGTCTTTTCCCAATCACTTAGTGGTACATGGCCAACGGGCGACTGGGGGCCTGCAAAAATGGCGGAATGAACCCAAAGATCAAGCTTACCCCAGCGCTTGTGTATGGAAAGGCAAAGGCGTTTCAAGCCTTCGTCGTCGCATATATCAAGCGGCACAAGTGTGGCCGAACCACCCGCCGATTGAATGCGATCATCCAGTTCTTCCAGCCCGCCAACTGTGCGTGCCAAGGCGATTACGTGATATCCATTTGCGGCTAGATTTTCGGCTACGGCGGCGCCGAACCCGCGCGATGCGCCCGTGATCAGCGCAATTTTACCGCTCATTCCGCGGCTTTCATTTCAAAACCGTTGTTCAGCATATCGCGTGGGCGAACCGGATATTCGCCGGAAAAACAAGCGTCACAATATTGCGGACAGTCGGCTTTGCGACCTTCGGCATATCCGGCGGCGCGGTACAAGCCATCAAGTGATATGAACCGCAAACTGTCGACACCAAGATGGGCGCACATTTCGTCTTCGGACATGTTAAACGCCAGCAGCTTTTCGCGATCCGGCGTATCGACGCCGTAAAAACAGGGCCACGCTGTAGGGGGCGAGGCAATGCGAAAATGAACCTCGGCAGCTCCGGCGTCCAAAACCATTTCCTTAATTTTCATGCTAGTCGTGCCGCGCACAACGCTGTCGTCAACTAAAATAACCCGTTTTCCTTTGATCAAGGCGCGATTGACGTTCAGTTTCAGGCGCACACCCATATTCCGAATTTGTTCGGTGGGTTCAATAAACGTGCGGCCCATGTATTGATTGCGGATGATGCCCATCGCGTAAGGAATGCCTGATTGCTGGGAATAGCCAATGGCTGCTGGTGTGCCGCTGTCAGGAACAGGGCAAACTAAATCAGCGTCCACCGGTGTTTCCTTTGCAAGCTCCACACCGATTTGACGGCGGGTTTCATAAACGCTGCGCCCGCCAAGTATCGAGTCAGGCCGCGAGAAATAGACGTGTTCAAAAATGCAGGGGCGGGGTTCTTGGGGGTCAAAAGGGAAAAAGCTTTCGACGCCCTTTTCGTCGATCACAACCATTTCGCCAGGTTCGATCTCTCGTACAAATTCGGCCCCGATAATATCCAAAGCACAGGTTTCCGAGCTTAAAACCCAACCGCCGCCAACTTTGCCCAGCATCAAAGGCCGCACACCAAGTGCGTCACGCACACCGATTAGTTTGTCGTGGGTCATGGCCACAATGGAAAACGCGCCTTCGACACGGCGCAGCGCATCTTTCATGCGCTCAGGGATGTTGGACTGGATTGAGCGGGCCATTAGATGGATGATGCATTCGCTGTCTGATGATGACGAAAAGATCGATCCGTGTTGGATCAATTCGCGCCGCAACATCACTGCGTTGGTGATATTGCCGTTATGGGCAATCGCGCTGCCGCCCATCGAAAATTCACCAAAAAATGGTTGCACGTCGCGGATGGCGGTGGCGCCTTTAGACCCTGATGTGGAATAGCGGACGTGACCGATAGACAGCTCGCCAGGCAGCGTTTCCATCAGGCTGGCCTTAGTAAAGTTGTCACGCACATATCCAAATCTGCGTGCCGAATTAAAGCCGCTGACCGGGTCATGGCTAACGATGCCACCGGCTTCTTGTCCGCGATGTTGCAAAGCATGCAAGCCAAGGGCCACAAAATTCGCCGCCTCGCTTAGGCCAATAACACCAAAAACCCCGCATTCCTCTTTCAACTTATCATCATCGAAGGGGTGAGCAAGAAACGGAGTCATTTGCGCGTGCATATCAAGGCCCTGTGATCCAGAAAGACGTCTGCTGTGACCCCTATAGAACGCGTGGCAAGCGGAGTCATTACCCCGTTGTCAATTGACTTGAATTATTTTGGCAGGCGCCAGGAAACAGCCCAAATAGCTGCTGCTACGCGTCAGTCGTGCCAGATAGGATAGCGTCGCGATTATGCGCGTCCACAGCGGTGCATGAGCCGGTTAATTGTTCGTAACGCTGAACAATCCATTCCGGTGCTTGCGTCGGGATCTGCTTTTCGATCACATCTTTTGACTGTTCAAAAATCGCAGCTGTGCGCGAATTATCAATCATTTCGATACCTTGGCCCGCTGGAACAATACGGTCGTAAAGAACGAAGGCCACGGCGACCAAGACCGTACCCCGCAGAACGCCGAACAGAAATCCAAGACCTTGATCAAACCCACCGAGGGCTGATTTTTGTACCAGACTGGAAAATAGCGGTGTAAAAATTGACACTACGATCAAAGCGATTGCGAAAACGGCAAAAAACGCCGCCAGAATGGACAGCTCGCACGAATCTGCTAAAAAATCACCGGCAATTGGGATTTCTTTGACCAAAGGCTCGGCTTGGGGGGCAAAAACGAACGCCACCATTGCCGCCACGATCCAACCGGCGATTGATAAAACTTCGCGCACAAAGCCGCGCGAAAACGCCAAAACCGCTGAAATAATTATGATCCCGGCAACGCCTGCATCTACAAGTGTAAAAGCTTCCATGAAGTACTCTGATCCTGTGATCTAATTTTCGATATTTCCAAAGACTTCTACAATAAATTCACCAAGATCGGAAAGTTTTTTAATGGTAAATCCGCTACTTGTCGCCGATTTAATGCTGGCGGGGGCAATCGCCGCGCCAAATCCCAGTTTTGCTGCCTCTTTTAGGCGCGTTTCGGCCTGAGAAATCGGCCGCAATGCCCCCGAAAGCGAAATTTCCCCGAATATTACCGTGTCAGGTGGCAACGCGTGATCTTGCCTTGCCGAGATTAACGCCGCCGCAACGGCCAAATCGGCGGCTGGTTCGGAAATTCGCATGCCACCTGCGATGTTCAAATAAACGTCCATGTTAGAAAAACTAAGACCGCAGCGTGATTCTAGCACCGCCAAAATCATCGACAATCGGCCACTATCCCAACCAACTACATTTCGGCGCGGGGAACCCAGCGACGATTGCGCAACAAGCGCTTGGATTTCCACCAGCAGTGGCCGCGTGCCTTCGATGCCAGCGAACACTGCTGAACCTGATGAAGGGCGGTCGCGTTCCGATAAAAACAACGCTGATGGGTTGGACACTTCGGCCAAGCCCGTACCTGTCATTTCAAACACGCCAATTTCATCTGCGGGACCAAAGCGATTTTTGACCGACCGTAGAATGCGGAACTGATGCCCGCGCTCGCCTTCAAAATAAAGCACAGTGTCGACCATATGCTCGACTATTCGCGGCCCTGCGATCTGCCCTTCCTTGGTGACATGCCCAACCAGAACCACAGAAATTCCGCGCCGTTTGGCAAATGATGTCAACTCATGCGCGGCAGAGCGTACCTGACTTACCGAACCCGGGGCGCTGTCCACATGATCGGCCCACATGGTTTGGATGGAATCAATGATTGCAAAATCGGGGCGTTCGGCATCAAGCGTGGTTAGTATGTCGCGCAAATTGGTTTCAGCCGCCAACTTAACCGGCGCATCTGACAGCCCCAACCGTTCGGCCCGCATGCGGATCTGGCTTGGGGCTTCTTCGCCGGAAACATAGATGGTTTTCAAACCATTACGGGCAAAAGCCGCAGCGGCTTGCAGCAACAGTGTGGACTTACCGATACCTGGATCGCCGCCAACCAAAATGGCCGAAGCGGGCACCAAACCACCGCCCAACACCCGATCAAATTCGGTGATTCCGGAAAGCGCACGTTCTAGTGGCGCGTCTTTCGTGGTCAAATCACTCAGCTCAACTCGCCGACCCTTGGTAGCACCCAGCGTCTTTTTCTTTGGACCGGCGGATAAAGCGCTTTCTTCAACGATTGAATTCCATTCACCACAGGTTTCACAGCGCCCAGCCCATTTTTTGTGCGAAGCTCCGCAGGAATTGCAGGTAAAAGTGGATTTGCTCATGCCATGCGCCGTTTGCTTAGAAGCGAGATTATTAATGACGCAATAACACATCCAGTAAACAGATACAGGCCCCAGGCGGTTTCAACCCGCCCATTCACACCGGCCACGGAAATGCCGGTGTAAACCACGATATAGATCGCGATCAGAAATATATCAGCCATTGCTAGTCTGCCGATAAACGTCAGCGTGTTCAATAGTTTGGGTGACAATAGCTCGAAGTGGATCAACGCCAACCCGATCACTTTGATATAGGGCGCGAAAACTGCAAAAAACGTCATGAGAAGTGCCAGAAAAACGTCATGCGCCCAAATGCCTTGCAATGAAGACATCAACGAGTTTTCAGTCAGGCTAAGGAACGGCAAAAGGCCCGATTTCATCAACGGTGCGAACCAGGCGATAGGGAACAAGATCAAGAGGGAGAGGTTGGCGAGTTTGAGAGTCATATTTTACCTCACAGCCTCAATCGGCCCCTCGGCCCGTGCATTGATGAACTGATCTAAATAAGGATCGCCACTGTCGTCCAGATCACCAACGGGCCCGGTCCACTGCACAACACCGTCGTGGATCATCGCCACCTGATCGGCAATGGCGCGCACGGATGACATGTCGTGGGTAATCGTCATCGCTGTTGCGCCCATTTCGACAACAATCTCACGGATCAACTCGTTGATAACGCCAGACATTATCGGGTCGAGACCGGTTGTCGGCTCATCAAAAAATATGATCTCGGGTTCGGCGGCAATAGCTCGAGCTAGGCCCACGCGTTTTTGCATACCTCCGGACAGCTCTGCCGGATACAAGTCTGCAACCCATTCTTTCAGGCCAACACGCCGCAGTTTTTCAACGGCGATTGCGCGGGCTTCTTCACGGGGGCGTTTAAGTGAACCGCGCATCAGGCGAAACGCCACGTTCTGCCATACGGGCATGCTATCAAACAGTGCGCCGCCTTGAAATAACATGCCAAAACGGGCCAGAAACGCATCGCGATCACCGTCGCTTGAATTTTTGCCGTCAACTGTGATCACACCACTGTCTGGCGTCAATAACCCCAGTACGGACTTTATCAAGACCGACTTCCCTGTACCAGAACCGCCAATGATAACCATGCTTTCACCTTTGGTGACTGCAAGATTAACTCCGCGAAGTACATGGTTGTTTCCAAAGGATTTATGCACGTCTTGAAATTGGATCATGGCGTTGCTCATACCGAGAAAAACAATTGGGTTAACAAGAAGTTTGACGCCAGTATCAGGATTGATGCCGACACAACTGCGTTGGTCGTCGCCTTGCCAACCCCTTGCGCACCGCGCCCGGAATTCATGCCGTGATAACAGCCCATCGTGGCCACGATAAAGCCAAACACCGCGGCCTTTATCAGGCCGGACGTCACATCCCAACTGACCAGAAAATCAACGGTGTTTGTGATATATGTTGCCGAATTAAAGCCAAGCGAAGTCGTTGATACCAAATAGCCACCAAAGATACCGATAACATTGCCAACCGCCGCCAGAACGGGCATCGCAAGTGTTGCTGCCAATACGCGGGGTACGGTCAGATATTTCATCGGATTAGTTGAAAGTGTGGTCAACGCATCGATCTGTTCAGTAACTTTCATGGTGCCAAGTTCGGCTGCAATCGACGCCGCGACCCGCCCGGCGACCATCAAGCCGCCCAACACGGGGCCCAGTTCGCGCACCATGCCTATGGCGACAATTGAAGGCACAACACTTTCCGCGTTGAACCGCGCACCGCCCGCAAATATCTGCAATGCAAGCGCGCCGCCAGTAAAAAAGGTTGTAAGGCCAACCACTGGCAACGAGAAATATCCAATGGTTAAAAGCTGTTGGCCAAACTCTTTAAAGTAAAATGGTGGTCTGACAATATGACTTAGCGTTGTGATCACAAAAATTACAACTCGACCAATCGACGCTAAAAACGCGATTGCAGACTGCCCAATCGGCGATAATATATTCTGAATTAGGGTCATTTTAGGGTCTGCCCAATTGCTTGCTCAACCGCCTTTGTAAACACGTTTGTAGCGCGCGCCAAGGCTGGTCAGTATCTCATATCCGATTGTGCCTGCCAAAGCTGCTAAATCATCCACCGATTGGTGCGGCCCGATAATGTCAAATGCATTGGGCACATGTCTTAGATCGGTTACATCCACAGTCAGCATATCCATCGATACGCGACCTATGACAGGGCAGCTTTGATCGCCCGCCCAAACTTTTGCATTTGGGCCCATCGAACGGATCAAACCATCGGCGTATCCAGCGCCGACAGTGGCAATCTTTGAGGGGCGCAAGGCCGTCCAGGCGGCGCTGTATCCCACAGTTTCGCCTTTCGCCACATGACGCACTTGAATGACTTGGATCGACAAACTTACCGCTGGCTTTGCTTCTTTAAAAGGCAAGCTGCCATAAAGGCCGACACCAGGCCGACACAGATCAAAGTGGTAATCCGGGCCCATTAACAGCCCGCCCGTGGCCGCAAGCGACCGTCGAACATCCCAACCGCCGGTCATGCGTTTGAATTCGGCTAATTGCGCGGCATTTTGCGGATGGTCTGGCTCATCCGCGCAGGCCAGATGCGAGATTACCAATTCAGGCGTGCGATCACCGATTAGTTCTCGGGCTTTGCTCAGCTCATCTTCCTCGAACCCCAGTCGGTTCATTCCGGTATCTATTTGAAAGCCGAACTTATTTTCCGGAATTTTTTCTAAAAACCGCTCGACCTGTTCAATGGAATTCAGCAACGGAATAAACCCAGTTTCGCGGTAGTCCAGTGCGTCTGCGTCAGACATTAGGCTGGAAAATACGAATATTTTTGGCCCCAGGTGACCAGCACCCGCATAAACGCGATGCGCTTCAGAAATATCTGCAACAAAAAAGGTCCGCGCGCCGGCTTCGGCCAGTGTTTTGGCAACAGGTTTGGAATCAAGGCCATAAGCAAATGCTTTGATGACGGCGGCAGTTTCCACACCTTTGCCTGATTGTGCATCAAGCGCGCGCCAATTGCTGGCAATGGCATCTAGGTCGATTGTTAAAGTGGCCGTTGTCATCTGTGTTCCTTGTCTTGCGTGCTAAGGTCACAAATCCATTGCGAAGGTCAAGTTGTTTTGGCGTCGCTTTTCTTGTGTTTGTCATAACTGGCTTCAAGTTCGGCCTGCAAAAACTCACCAAAGTTTACGCTTTCAAATCGTGGCGTACCGGTACCGGGAAGGGGCGCGATATTGGTAGAAACATGCGGGTCATAGAAAAACGGGATTGAATAGCGTTCGCTGCCAGATCGGTTGATCACCCGGTGGGGAGTTGAAAGCAGTCGGCCGTTTGACAGCCGATGCAGCATATCTCCGACATTAACCACGTAAGCGTCGGGCATATATGGTGCATCGACCCAATCACCACTGGGTGTTTGCACTTGCAGGCCGCCAACAGGGTCTTGCCCCAGTATTGTTAAACAGCCGAAATCTTTATGCGGAGCCGAGCCATAGACATCAGCCGCTGCATCCGGGCGCGGAGGATAGTGCAATAGGCGCAGCCATGTTGTCGGCGTATCAAATGCGGCCATGAAATCGGCGGGGTCAGTCCCTGCGGCGCGCAAAGCCACGATCATCAATCGGTTGGCAAGTTTTGACATAGCGGTCACGTAAGCGGCGCAAACATCGCGAAACCCCTGTAACTCTGGCCATTGGTTGGCGCCAGAAAGGTAAACACCCGGATCAGCCGCCTGGTCTTCACGCATCAACATAAAACTGGCGGATTGGTTGGGTTTTGTTACTTTCACGAATGCTGAATTCACATCGGTTGAAGTGTTGATCGGGATGTAACCCCTGTGCAGGTGGTTCAGTTCGACTTTCATCTTCTGGGGCATTGATTGCGCGTGAAACGCTGCATTTGCCTGAAATACCTTGCGGCGTAAATCAGGATCAATGCCATGATTGGTGATATAGGCAAAGCCGACAGTGCTGTAAGCCTTGGCGAACTTCGTGATCAAATCGTCTTGCGCGCCGGTTTCATCGCTGTAGATGGAACTTGCATCAAGCAATGGAATTTTGCTGAAATCTGGCATTCTAAGTCCCTAAGCTTGTGACAGGCGTAATCTTCACGGCTTTTTAAGGCGTGTCCACCCCGAGTAGTTTTTTCGTCTGGCGCAAAGGGGCAAAAACCGCCATATCGGTCGATATCTAACGAGGTTTCACATGCGCGCTTTATTGAACAGAATTCCACTTATCCCCTTGGTGATCTTTGCGTTGGCTCTTGGTTTAGCGCCCTTTGTGCCAGAACCACATCTTTGGCAAAAAGTGAAAATGCTGATTGCCGGAGACCTTGGCAAACCGTTGGATATATTTGATTTGGTGTTTCATACCCTGCCGTGGCTTCTGCTTGGGTTGAAAATCGGGCTGGCTAACTCAGACGATTAGGGTGCGACCGCGGGTTTGCGTCGGGCGGAAACATCATGGGCCAACGCAATCGTATAAACCGCCAGCGCGTCTAAAGCTTGCGCGGCATCTTGTGCGGCACTGTTTTCAAGGGCATCGGCGATTTGAATGTGCAGCGAGATGATTTTTTGGCGGTCTCGGGCGGTGAACGTTATCATATTCATCAAGGGTTGCATGGCTTCCACAGCGCCAGCCAATTGATACGACAATACAGGGTTTGCAGCCCCGTCAACTAAGGCGCGGTGAAAGGCCACATCGCTGTCGCAAAAGCTTTCGTCCGTCAGGCCCGGTTGCCCTTGGCGATGAATTTCGGCCCGCATCGTGGCCAAGTGATCGGGCAGTCGGCGCTCAGCGGATAATGCAACACACGCACCTTCCAGCGCATAGCGCGCCTCGCAAGCGGTTTCAAATGTAACGTCGTTCATGGATAACAACAACGTCGATGTGGTGATTTGCTGACGATATGCCTCTTCAAAACTTAGTCGGTTAACAAACGCGCCGCCTGTGGCCCCGCGCAAGGTTCGGATCAGGTTTTGCGCCGCCAGCCGTTTTAAGGCTTCGCGAACGGTCGGGCGGGAAACGCTAAATTGTTCGGCCAGTTCCGCCTCAGATGGAAGGCGTTCATCAACGGGCAGCGTACCTGAAACGATCGCTTCACGGATGGCGGTCGCAATTTGGCTGGACAACTCGGCTTTTGGGTTAAGTGTGACGTTTACAGGCACATTTTATCCTTTGATTACAGCGCAGTTTAAATGTCATACAATTAAACGTTTGACATTTAGTTTAGCGCGTTAAAGACTGGCGTCAAATAGCAATTTCCGTTCATCATCCGAGTCGTTCTTAATGCGTTTAATGTTCGCCCGATATTCAAATCAGATCGAATGGCTGGGTTTCTTCAGCCTGATCCTTTTGGCATGGACGATATTGTATGCGATGCAACCGGGTGCTGCGGATGCTGAAATCTTGAAGCTATATGGTGCGGACCTATGGGCGGCGTTCTGTGCGCCCTTGACGGGCCGGTCCACTTTTGCGCCAGTGTTTTTGATGTGGGTTCTAATGTCAGCTGCAATGATGGCCCCGACGTTTGTACCAACGATGAAAACCTACCGCGACTTGGCTCATACCTCTGCGGCAGATACCAACACTACGGCGGCCTTGTTAGCTGGATATTTCGTGATCTGGATTGGATTTTCGGCAGTGGCGGCAGCCGCGCAATTGTGGCTGGCACGACTTGGTCTGATTGACGTGTCAGGGGCTAGTGTCAATTGGGGCCTTACGGCGGTGCTGTTTTTGGTTGCTGGGGCTTACCAATTTTCGCCTTTGAAAGAGGCTTGCCTTTCAAAATGCCGCGCGCCGTTGACCTTTTTCCTTGGAAATTGGCAGCCCGGAGCTGTGGGGGCTGCGCGCATGGGTGTGCAATTAGGGCTGATTTGTCTTGGCTGTTGCTGGGCATTGATGAGCCTTGGATTTGTTGGTGGTGTCATGAACCTTGTTTGGATGGGTGTAGCCACGTTGTTGATGGTGATCGAAAAACTGCCGGACTTAGGGCGATATATAACGCGCCCGCTTGGAATTTTGTTGTTAGCGGGTGGGATATTTTCCAGCCTTAACGCATTTGGGATTTAACAAAGAAGGGGCTGAACATGGCCGAGAAGACAAAAAGTAAACCTGCGGATCGTATTCAAACGGCGGCAAAGATTGACAGCCGGATGCCGGGTAAGCGCAGCGACGAAGGTTTGACACCTTGGGCGCTAAAAGGCGAATTGATCCTGAACTGTAATTGCACCGTATTTTGCCCCTGCGTTGTGTCACTTGGTGATCACCCGCCAACCGAAGGTCACTGCCAAACATGGGGAGCGGTTCGGATTGATGAGGGGTTTTATGGCGGCGAAGACTTGTCAGGCATCAATATCGGTCTGTTGATCGAAATCCCGGGCAAAATGGCGCGCGGCAATTGGAAAACTGCGTTGTTCATCGATGATCGCGCCAGTCATGCAGCGTTTGATGCGATTTGTCAGATTTTCACCGGCAAGGCCAAAGGTACAACTGGGTTGTTCAAGGTTTTGGTTGGCGAGGTTCTGGGAGCAGAACGCCAGCCAGTAACTTACGAAACTGAAGGTAAAACCCGCCACATAACCGTTGGGCGTAAAATTCAGGGTGTGGTTTATCCTGTGCAGGGCAAAAACCCCGACGAAGACATTGTTATTCGCAACACAAAGTATTGGATGGGCGCCGATATTACGGTTGCAACTGCTTCCAAAGGTAAATTGCGTGCCTACGGCCGCGTCTGGGACTTTGACGGTCGATCCGCCGAAATATGCCAGATCGACTGGCACGGACCTAAGTAAAGCCGATGTCACCGGAATGGTTGCAAATGATGGCGCGCTATAACGCTTGGCAGAACAACAATATTGTGGGTTGTGCTGATCGCTTAAGTGACCAGGAGCGCATGGCAGATAGAGGCGCGTTCTTCGGGTCGATTATGGGCACCCTTAGCCACACTTTGTGGGGCGAGTTTGGTTGGATGGCAGTATTTGATGGTGGAGCCACTTCGGATTGCTCGATTGCTGACAGTGGCACACGATTTACTGATTGGAACGAGTTCAAAGGACTACGTCTCGCCATGGATCGCCGGATTTCAAAATGGGCTGACAGTATGGATGCCGATGGCGCTGCGGGCGATTTGGTTTGGCGTTGGTCACCTAATGGGGCTGAAAATCGGGCGGCTAAAGATCGCGTATTTACCAATCTGTTCACTCATTCGACCCAACACCGCGGTCAGGTTCATGCGATGTTGACTTCAATTGGTGCAAAGCCCGGTGATACCGATCTTTTTCTTTTACCAGCGGAGGGCGCATGGCTTTAATTTCACCATCGCGCCGCGTGCGTTCAACGCCTTTTACTAAGGGCGTTACGGCCGCAGGCGTGCAGGGTTATACTGTTTACAACCACATGCTGTTGCCAACCTTTTTTGAAAGCGTGCAGGCGGATTATCACCATCTCAAACAACACGTTCAAGTTTGGGATGTGTCTTGCGAACGCCAAGTCAGTATCCAAGGGCGCGATGCGCTAAAGTTGATGCGTTTGATTAGCCCGCGCGATATGGGCCGTATGGCTGATGATCAGTGTTATTATGTGCCTACGGTCGATCAAAACGGCGGCATGTTAAATGACCCGGTCGCGGTGAAACTGGCCGATGATCACTATTGGCTGTCTCTGGCAGATGGGGATTTGTTGCAATGGGCGCTGGGCTTGGCTGTTGGCTTGCAATTGGATGTGACAATCAAAGAACCTGACGTGTCGCCCTTAGCCGTACAGGGCCCAAAGGCCGAAGAATTGATGGCGCGGGTGTTCGGTGACAGTGTTCGCGATATCAAATTTTTCCGCTACAAGCGCCTTTCTTTTGAAGGGCGCGAAATGATTGTTGCGCGTTCAGGTTGGTCAAAACAGGGCGGGTTCGAGATTTACGTGGACGGCAGTGAATACGGAATGCCCTTGTGGGAGGCGTTGTTTTCCGCAGGGGAAGATTTGAATGTACGCGCGGGCTGCCCCAATGCCATTGAACGCATCGAAAGTGGCCTGTTTTCATATGGCTCTGACATGCGTCGCGAAAACACACCTTACGAGTGCGGCTTGGCGAGGTTCTGTAATTCGCCAGACGCCTTCATTGGCAAAGCAGCACTGGTAGAACAGGCGCAAAATGGCCCCAAGCGTATGAATAGACCCATTGCGATTGAAGGCGACATCGGGCCTTGCCATGGCGTCTGGCCGCTAACAAGTGGCGACCACGAGGTTGGACTGATTGCTTCGGCTGCATGGTCGCCCGACTTTAACACGAACGTTGCCATTGGCATGGTTGATCGGCCTCATTGGGATGCCGGCACTGTGCTTATGGCCCAAACACTGGACGGGCCGCGCCGCGCCACCGTTCAACAAAATTTTTGGAATTAGGAGAGTAAGATGAGCTTTAACGCCTTAGTTGTCGACAAAAACGAGGAGGGTAAAACATCCGCCTCGGTCAAGCAAATTTCGCTGGCAGATTTGCCCGAAAGCGAAGTGACTGTGGCGGTTGATTATTCAACCGTGAACTACAAAGACGGCTTGTGCATTGGACCGGGCGGCGGATTGGTGCGTAAATACCCGCATATTCCGGGGATTGATTTTTCTGGCACAGTCGAAACATCATCTGACGATCGTTACAAAACGGGCGACAAAGTGGTGCTT
>JBLHMX010000064.1:0-13587 GCA_047622625.1 Paracoccaceae bacterium
CAGACGCAAGTGCTGCGACAATTCTATCGGCCTCTAACTCCAACACCTCGCCGTCCAAAAACGCGGTCAGGTCTTCATCGGTTATATAAGTGTCAACCATCCCTTTACCCGCGCTTTCCGGCGTCAGACGATGTGTCCAAGGCCAATGTTTCGTTTACCTTGCGCCGCCCGGCTGCAAGCCTGCTCATGACAGTGCCGACCGGAATGTCCAGAATGGCAGCGGTCTCTTTGTACGAATACCCTTCGACATAGGTCAAAAACACTGTGTCGCGTTGGGCTTCCGGTAAGTCCATCACATTGTTTAACACCTGACGGGCCAAAATATTCGTTTCGACATCGGGTGCAGGGTCTTGAATGCCCGCTTCTTCAACGGGAACAAGACCAGCCCCACGCCGCACTTTATCTGACCGCAGCATATTGCGCCATAAAGACGACTGTATGGTGAAAACCCAAGCATCAAGCTTGGTGCCCGCCTGAAACTGATGCGCCTTATCAAGCGCACGCAAAGCCGCGGACTGACTTAGATCATCAGCAACATCGCGCTTTCGCGTCAAGACAAGCGCGTACCGCCACAATCGTGGCATCAAAGGCGGCAGTCCCTCGCGGACTTCTTTTTCAGCTTTCCGGCTCACGCATAATCCTGACACTTCTTACGGTTGAAACTACAGAAACATCCACAAATAGCAAATGGGAACTTGCTGTTATTGTGTTTGTTTTCCACGCGCTCCGCCCGGAACCAACACGCTAAGGTCTTGTTCACTTACGCCAATTTCCCGCAATACTTCTGCAGTATGCACGCCATATCCCGGAGGCGGCCCGGCCAATCGTGGCCCGCCGTGGGCGAAAGTGAATGCCGCAACGGGCAGCTTGTCAGGCCCGCCATGTCCAACGGGCTCCCCATAAGATTGCACGACTTGGCGAGACGCAAACTGCGGCTCGGCCATGGTTTCTTCGATCCGCCGTACGCGGGCGGCGGGCACATGTTTTTCGTTCAACGCGTCTTCCCAGAACTGGGCAGTTTTGTCTTTCATCCGCGCCGCAATAAGCGCGCGATCACTTTGCGCGCGCGCACCCATTTGGTGTTTATTTAACGCCGCGATTTCAATCGCCGCCTGATCAAACCCCAAAACCCGCATAAGGTTTGAACATTGCTTAACGGTATAGGCCCCGAGCATGATCCAACCATCCGCGGTTTCATAAGCCGAATAAGACGGCAAACGGGGATGCGTGTTGCCATGCCGCAGTGCCATTTTTCCTGTGGCGATTGTGTCTGTGACAAACGCCGACATCAGCATTATCGCCGCATCGGCCATCGCCACGTCGATGTATTGACCAAGCCCCGTGCGAGTGCGTTGAAACAAGGCCGCCGAAATCGCAAACGCGGCCTGCGCGCCTGTACCGTAGTCTACCATCGGCGGACCAACCCGTAACGGCGCATCATCATCAGACCAACCGTTGGCCATCATCAGGCCGCTGTAGGCTTGAATGACCACATCATAAGCCGGATGGTTGGCTTTAGGCCCAGTGCGGCCATAACCTGACATCGTACAATAGATCAGACTCGGGTTAATTTCGGCCAGTTGCGCATACTCAAGCCCCAAGCGCGCAGCAGCACCACCGGTGTAATTATGCACCAAGACATCTGCGGTTTTGACCAATTTGCAGAATGCAGCCTGTCCGTCTGTGGATTTCAAATCCAGAATGATGGAACGCTTGCCGGCAGATTGTGCCATGAAATACGTCCCACGCAGGGCCGCGCTCAGATCGTCAGACACACCTTCGTCACGAGTCATATCTGGTTTGTCTGGCGCTTCAATCTTGATGACATCGGCGCCCAAAGTGGCCAGTTGAAACGTGCAAAACGGGCCCGCTAATACGTGGGTTAAATCAAGAACCCGAATACCTTCAAACGGCTGCATAAAAAAACTCCTCTGACTTTGCAGCCAAAGGAGTCCGTATTCAGCGTCATATCAAGCCCAAAACGATTAAATCGCGGTTTTGCGACTTTCTTCGATGTAAATCTCTCGCAAGCGGGTCGCGGCAGGGCCAGGTGTGCCATCACCTAGAACCGCACCGTCAATTTCCACAACAGGCATCACAAAAGCCGACGCGGAAGTTGAAAATGCTTCGTCGGCGTTTTGCGCTTCTTCAATGGTAAAGGCGCGTTCTTCGATTTCCATTTGTGCCTCGCGGGCGAAACGTAGAACCGCCTCGCGTGTAATACCATGCAGAATATCGGTCGAAAGTTCGCGCGTGATAATCTTGCCATTTTTCACGATATAGGCGTTATTCGATGTGCCTTCAGTGACTTTGCCGTCCTCAACAAGCCAAGCATCGTCGCAACCAGCAGCTTTGGCCATCATTTTGCCCATACTAGGATAGAGCAACTGCACAGTTTTAATATCACGGCGTCCCCAACGGATATCGTCGATTGAAATGACTTTGATGCCCGCCTTGGCCACCGGGCTTTCGGCAAGTCCTGGCTTGTTCTGGGTGAACATTACAAGCGTCGGCGCAACCCCTTCGGGATAGGCGAAATCGCGATCAGCGGCGCCGCGTGTGACTTGCAAATACACCAAACCTTGGTCGATTTCGTTAACACGAACCAGCTCGCGGTGGATTTCCAGCAATTCATCCGACGTACAGGGGGCGGCCATATCAAGTTCGTTCAACGACCGCGCTAACCGTATTGCGTGGCCATCAAACGAGATCAATTTGCCATCCAAAACCGTGGTCACTTCGTAAACGCCGTCGGCCATCAGAAACCCACGATCAAAGATCGAGATTTTGGCATCTTCTTCGGCCAGATATTCCCCATTTACATAAACTGTGCGGCTCATATTAATCTCCTAATCTTAACCCCAAAGGGCGGTTGGCGCGGGATGCACACCTTGTTCATCAAATTCCATCTTCGGGTTACGGTCTTCGGCCAACAAAAGCGGGCCGTCAAGGTCTGTATAGGCCGCACCCTGTGCCACCAAAACTGCCGGTGCCATTGCAAGGGACGATCCAACCATACAACCAACCATAACATCATACCCTTCGGCCAAAGCTGCATCGCGCAATTTCAACGCCTCGGTCAGCCCGCCCGTTTTGTCCAGCTTGATATTCACAATGTCGTATTTGCCTTTTAGTGACGCTAGCGACGCCCGATCATGGCAGCTTTCATCGGCACAAACCGGCAAGGGCCGCGTCATATTTAACAGCGCATCATCTTCACCGGCTGGCAAAGGTTGTTCGACCATTTCCACGCCAAGGCGCAACAAAACCGGGGCAAGTTCTGCATAAAGTTCAGGGGTCCAACCTTCGTTCGCGTCAACGATTATCCGCGCATTCGGTGCACCCGCGCGCACAGCTTCAATCCGCGCCACATCTTCAGGCCCGCCGCCAAGTTTGGTTTTCAACAAAGGTCGAAAGGCATTTTCTGCGGCTTGCGCTTGCATCTTGTCGGGTGTCGCCAGCGACAAGGTATAGGCCGTGATTTCCGGCAAAGATGCTGGCAATCCAGCCAACTGCCAAACCGGAACACCCGCTTGCTTGGCTGCCAAATCCCAAAGCGCGCAATCAACCGCATTTCGCGCGGCCCCCGCTGGCAACGCGTCTTGCAATGCGTCCCGGGTGATCGGCAGCGAAAGTCCTTCAATTTCTGCCGTCACGCTTTCCAAAGTTTCGTCGTACCGCGCATAAGGCACGCATTCGCCCCAACCGGTAAATCCGCCGTGGTCTATTCGAACGGTTAGAACCTTCGCCTCGGTGCGTGAACCACGCGAGATCGTGAAGACCTGCGACAAGCGAAACACGTCTTTTGTTACCGTTACTTGCATCCTTTGACCCCTTTTTCAGGCATCTGGTGCAATTGACGGATCATGGCTTGCATCCACTACCGGTGTGCGCCCATCAATCCCATCCAGCGCATCAACCAAGCGCCCCGCACCTTGGCGATATGGGTCAACCGCGGGGAGGCCCATTTCGGCTTCGACCTTAGCCAGATATGCCACAGCATCAGCTTCGTTCAAATGCTGTGTATTCACCGAAACCGCAACCACCTGACATTCAGGATTTGCCACTCGCGCCATCAGCAAAGCTGTGTCGTTCAATTCCTGAAGACTAGGCAGCGAATATTCTGGCAGGCCGCGCATATGGGTTCTTGTTGGCTCGTGACATAACACCAAGGCATCGGGTTGGCCGCCGTGGATCAAAGCCATGGTAACGCCCGAATAGGAAACATGGTACAAAGACCCCTGGCCTTCGATCAAATCCCAATGATCCGCGTCGTTATCCGGTGTCAAATATTCAACGGCACCCGCCATGAAATCGGCGATTACTGCATCTAACGGCACGCCAGACCCAGTAATCAAAATCCCTGTTTGCCCGGTGGGCCGGAATGTCGCCTTTTGCCCACGCGCCAATATTTCACGTTCCATCGCGATGCCCGTATACATTTTACCGACTGAGCAATCCGTGCCAACCGCCAAACAGCGTTTGCCCGACCGCACCTTACCATTTGCAATCGGATAGGCCGATGTCGGAATGCGCACATCGTGCAACCAGCAACCGTTGGTCTGGGCTGCGGCCACAAGTTCGGGCTCGTCATTCAGTAGGTTGTGCAGGCCTGATGCAACGTCATAGCCAAGCTCAAGCGCCTCGACCAACACGGCTTTCCATGCGGCCGAAATCACGCCCCCGCGATTGGCCACGCCGATCACCAAGGTCTTGGCGCCAGCCTCTTTCGCCTCGGCCAACGTCATATCGGGAATGCCCATGTCTGCATTGCATCCCGGCATCCGAAACTGGCCGATCGACGCATCTGGCCGCCAATCTTTAATGCCTTGGGCAACTTTCGCTGCCAAACCATCGGGCGCATCGCCCAGGAATAATAAATATGGTGTTTGAATCATGATGCCCCCCAGAAGTCTAATTTCGCTCTATTTAGCAAATTTGGTGAATGAATTTAAGCAATATGCTGAAAGTCCCAACCCGATTTCACAATAATCTACTGATTACCTGCGCATTTTCCGAAGATTATTCGCAAACTTGGCCAGATAACATCAGAATGTTCAAAGGCACAACCGCCCTAGTTCAGCAAGGCAACCGGCGTATCCGGCTCAACGAAATAGTCTTTAGGCGGTTCATCAACCACCGCAGTTTGACGTTTGAAATCATAGACCTGTTCGCCATTTTCGCGGGTCGAACAGACGATCAGGCATTGATACAAATGCCGCGCGCCATCGTAGATATCGACAAAGCCACGTAGGTTTGGCGCGCTGTCCGCGTCCATTGAAAATCCACCGTCCCACAACCGCAAAACCGGATGCACAGCGTCACCCACATGCAGTCGCAATCGGTTTTTTCGGCCCATGTCGCGCTTACGCGCCAACGCCAAACCTTCCAAAATTTCTTTCGGTAAATCGTATATCATCGCAGCCACCCCAGATTTAAAATCCAGAGAGACCTCAAAAAGTGATTCGATCAAGCCCGAAATGCGTTCAATTTTCAGGTGTTGTGTTCTTCCACCAGATCAGTGCCAGTCACTGGGCGCAAAACATGCGGTTTGGCTGCATCATAAAGGGCGGAATCAACGAATTCCTGGCTTTCCGCCATCGCTGGGCCAACAAAAATCAAAGCCGTACGCGTGATCTTTTCCTTGCGCACTTTTTTGCGAATATCCGCCAATGTACCCCGGATAATCAGCTGGTCTGGCCAACCCACGCGGTAAGCCACCACAACCGGGCAAGTCTCGCCATAAAAAGGCACCAACTGACGCTCAATTTCGCGCATATTTCGAATTGCCAGATGGATCACCAAAGTCGCCCCAGTTCGGGCAAAATTCTCCAGCGTTTCACCTGCAGGCATCGACGTCGACTGCATCGACATCCGGGTTAAAACCAAGCTTTGCGCAATTTCTGGAATGGTTAATTCCTGCCCCATTACCGCCGCCGCTGCCGCATAGGCCGAAACTCCCGGTACAATCTCATAGTCGATCCCAGCCGTTTTCAGCCGCCGAATTTGCTCGGCAATCGCGCCGTATAACGACGGATCACCCGAATGCACGCGGGCCACATCTTCACTGCGCTCATGTGCCTCAACAATCTCGCGGTGCGTATCTTCCAGCGTCATCACTGCCGTATCCATCACCCGTGCCCCATCGGGCGCATAGGCAACAACAGCTTCCGGCACTAACGAGCCCGCAAACAAACACACTTGGCAGGCTTCGATCAATCGGCGGCCCTTAACTGTGATTAAATCAGGATCACCCGGACCCGCACCAATAAAATAGACTGTCATGCCCAAACCCCTGAATTCATTGTTCCAAAAATACCCAAATCCAACATCAACTTAAATCCCCATCAATTTTGCGCGCATAGCCTCGCGGCGTATACATGCGCGGCCCCTCGCCCAATTGCGCCAGCTTGGAGTTGCTTGACCCCACCAACACCACGGTCAGCATATCAACCTCATCCACTTCCAAGTCCGCTAGCTTGCGATACCGCACATATTCCTCGGGTCGCCCAAGCGAGCTTGCCAACATCACGGGCGTATCCGCAGGCCTGTGCTGCAACAAAATGTCCCGCGCTTGCGCCAACAAAGTGCGCCGTTTGATCGACACCGGATTGTAAAACGCGATCACAAAATCGCCTTCGGCAGCCGCCTTCAGGCGCTTCAATATATCGTCGCGTGGGGTCAACAAATCGCTTAGCGAAATCGCACAGAAATCATGTCCTAAAGGCGCACCTGCCCGCGCCGCTGCCCCTTGCAAGGCCGATACACCGGGCGTTGACACTACCTCAACGCGGCGTGCCGCATCTGTCACGCCCAATGCATCTGGCCCGCGATCCAACAATTCAAACACCAGCGCGCCCATCGCATAAATTCCGGCATCACCCGAGCAAATCAGCGCAACGTTCTTCCCTTTGCCCGCTTGTTCAAGCGCATACCGACAGCGATCTTCCTCGCCGCCCAGCGGAAAATCTGACCGAGTCTTACCAAAGGCCAACGCCCCTAAAAGATCAATATAAAGCCCGTAGCCAACCAACTGCTCGGCCTCTGCCACAAGCGCCGATGCCTCAGGTGTGCGCCAAGAATGTTGGCCCGGACCGATGCCGATAATCGACAGTTTTCCGCGTGATCGTCCCTGCAGTTCCAAGATCGGCTGCTCTGCTAAAGCTACGGCGCATGTCGCCATTTCACTTTTGCGCTTGGGGCTGGCAAGTTGCGCCTTAACACCGCCCCCGGCCAGTGCCGCGCCTTCGGAAACACCATGGCAGCCAACTTCGGCAAAAACCACGTCCGATGGATTTTGCAGTCGCGCGGTTTCCGCCTCTAGTTCGGCAGCCGTAAACAACCGCAATGGCACGCCTAATTTCGCGGCCAACGCCAAAACCGCAGGTTCATCACCTTTTAGATCAAGCGTATAGATTCCCCTCAAGGCCTTGGGCGCAATATCCGCGTCAGCCAACGCCGCCATCACCAACGCTTCCAGCTCTTCTGGGGGACAGTTTCGGGCACAGCCGACGCCCAAAGTCGCTCGCTGTGGATGAAACACCAAGTTATTTTCGCCAGCAATCGACCCGTTCTTCGAGGTGCAAATAATCTCGACCCCATCGCCTTTGGGCAAGGCTTCCAGCCATCCAGCCGCCTGCGCCGCCTCACCGCTTAAATGCGCGCCGCCTCCCTGCAACAAAGCCATCATCGCGCCCTTAGCGGCATCTGGATTGGCCAGAACCCAGCCTGCAGGCGGTTCGTCTAACGCCACGCCCAGCGCCACATCTCCAGCCGTGGTCACAGCCGCGTTCACCCCAAGAACCTCGGCAATCTGCTTTGCCAAACGGTTGGCACCGCGATGCCCGCCTAACAACGGTACAACCGCGCTGCCATCATCCGGCACGGCTACAACTGGCGGCTCGGTTGTTTTATCCGCTAACAATGGCGCCACCGCGCGGATCAAAATGCCTGCAGCGCAAACGCCGATAATCGGCACACCCGCAGCAAACAGCCCACGCACATGATCTAACGCATTCGCGAAATATGCATCCGCCGCATCTACACGACCTTCACGGCCATGCACCGCAAGCCCGAGGGTATTTGCGATTTGCCGCGCCACAGGTTCGCCTGAGCGCGAGAGGCAGATCACCACAGGTTTTACAGAATTTGCAGAATTTACAGCCAAGGATCGGCCCCTTTTGTCACGAGTATCATTGAAAAATATGGCGCGGCGTCTGGTGCATCGACCAAAGGCATCACCTTTTGCTCGGGCGTTGACGCCCGTTCGATATAAACGGCACGCGCAGCCAAACCCAGCTCATCCAGCACAGACCGGATTTTGGCCAAATGCCGCCCGACCTTCATAATTGCCACCGCATCTGCGGCCTCAATTCGGGTTGCCATTTCTGACGCAGCCATCGGTCCGGGCAACACTGACAGAACCTCATTACGCGCCACCAATGGCAGTCCCGAAGCGGCTGCCGATGCGTTAACCGAATTCACCCCCGGCACAACAACCACGTCAAACCGATCCGACAGCCGCGCTTGCACATACATGAACGAGCCGTAAAACAGCGGATCACCCTCGCACAACACAACCACGTCTTGCCCGGCCTCTAAAACTTTGGCAATTTCGGCAGCGCCCAAGTCATAGGCCGCTTGTGCTGGCCCGCGGTCAACCTGCATCGGCACTTCAATCACAATCTCGCGCACACCGGCCTTCAAGAATTCCGCAGCGATTGACCGCGCAAAACTGCGTCCACCGACAAGCGCCGGATAAGCCACCACATCCGCGCCCGAGATTAACCGATGCGCCTTAAGCGTCATCAATTCCGGATCACCCGGCCCAAGACCAATGCCGTAAAGCGTACCGTTCACCGTTTCACCACCGCAAATTGGGTAACCGGCATCATCGGCTTCCAGCCGGTCAAACCACCAATTGGTTCTGCCCTCGCGATGTTCAACTTAATCAGCGAACCGCCGTATTTCGCGTAAATTTCCAAAAGCAAAACTTCGCTTTCAAGTGTCACCACATTGACCACCAAACGCCCCAAGGGCCGCAATGCCGCCCAACAGGCATCAAACACTTCCATGCTTAATCCACCGCCAATGAAAATTGCATCCGGCGCGTCTAAACCGTGCAACGCATCCGGTGCAACGCCGTCAATTATGTCAAACTTCGGCACACCCAAAGCCAGTGCGTTTGCCGCCGCGAAAACACGGCGTTCAGGTTTTGGCTCAATGCCAATGGCCCGCGCATACCGCGCCGCACGCATCCACTCCACACCTACCGAGCCACAGCCCGCTCCCACATCCCACAGCAAAGCCCCGCGCATCGGCATCAGTTTGGCCAAAGTCGCCGCGCGCACCTCTTGCTTGGTCATCGTGCCGTCATGTTGAAACAAATCGTCAGCCAAGCCCGGCACCCGAGGCATCAAGGCCGCATCGTCAGCCGCCACACATTCCACTGCCAACGTATTAAACGCCGGAACCACGTGATCCCAACTTTCTGCCAACCCATCGAACCGTGTTTCATCCTTGCCACCCATAGCAGCCAACACGGTCATCTGGCTTTTGCCAAAGCCCCGCGCAGTCAAAAAGCCCGCGATCTGTCCCGGGGTTTCGGGCCCCGTTGTCAGGATCAGCAAGCGCTGCATTGGCTGAATGAACGCAATCATCTGCTCCACAGGCCGCCCGTGTACGGTCAAAGTCTCCAGGTCTGCCATCGACCAACCCATGCGTGCCGCCGCCAACTGGAAGGCCCCAACCTGCGGGTGATAGGTAATTTCTGACGGCTGAATTGACCGCCCGATGCGCGCACCAACCGAATACCACAGCGGATCACCCGTTGCTAAAACCACCACGCGTTTGCCTTTATGGACCAACAGGACCTCGATCAACGCATCAAAGGGCGAAGGCCAAGCAACACGCTCTGCCGAAACCTGATCCGCCAGCAGATGATGCCGATCTCCCCCGATAATCACTTCGGCAGCTTCAACAACCGCGCGGGTCGCTGGCGTCAGCCCATCAAGACCATCTTCGCCAATGCCAACGATATGGAGCCACGCGCCCGCCATCACAAATCCTCCCCAGGCAATCCCGCCGCCAATGCATTTACCGCAGCCGAGGCCATGGCTGATCCACCGCGCCGCCCACGCAGAGCCACAAATTCACAGCCCCGTGGCCGTTCTGCCAGTTCGGCTTTGCTTTCGGCAGCGCCAACAAATCCCACGGGGAATCCAAGAATAACAGCAGGTTTTGGCCAACCAAGATCAAGCATTTCTAACAAATGAAACAAGGCCGTCGGCGCGTTGCCAATTGCCACAACCGCGCCTTCGATATGATCGCGCCACAACTCAACCGCCGCGGCTGACCGCGTATTACCGATCTTGCTCGCCAAGGCAGGAACTGCCGGATCATTCAACGTCACGATCACCTCGTTACTGCTGGGCAACCCGCGCCGGATAATCCCAGCCCCAACCATTTCACAATCGCACAATATCGGCGCGCCTGCTTGCAAAGCCGCCTGCCCCGCCACAAATGCCCCGCTAGAAAACGCAATGCGATCCGCCACTTCAACCATGCCGCAAGCATGGATCAATCGTGTCGCCAATGCCGCCATGCCGCCGTCAAACCGCGCAAGCCGCGCTTCATCGCGCACAGTCTGAAAACTTGCGGCATAGATCGCCGCGGGATCATGTTCGTACCGCATCATGGTTTCTTTTTTGCCCAAATACTCATTTCTTCCGCACGCTTTCTGGCCCCAATGGATGCTTGGCATGCGGATATTCCTGATGCACATGGTCATGTTCGTGATCATGGTGATGATGATGTCCGTCCCCGTGATCGTGGTGATGCGCATGATCCGCCAATTCCAAGCGACATTCCCCGGTGCAATACGCATCGCACAGTTTGCAGTCTTCAACATTGGATCCCGGCGCACTTGCCCCTTGCCCCTCGACATGGTGGTGATGGCTTTCTTGCGGCAATCCAACTTCGGCTTCAAACCCCAAGACCTGAACGCGGTATTTGCACAAAGCACAGTTTTCCGGTGGCACTTCGCCCAGTTGTTCAGTGATCCGCTCGGCAAAGGTTTCCAGCACTTTGGGATGGTCATTCAAATACCCGGCTTTAACAAACTGCATGTCCGGGTTGGCCGCCGCGACCTTATCTGTAAACCCATAAATCCGGTCGATCAAAATACCCGTGAACAAGAAATACGGGAACACAATTACTCGCTTATATCCCAGCCGTGAAACATGGTCCAAACAGGGTTCCACCAGCGGAAAAGTCACACCTGAATAGCCAACTTCGCACCAACCAAAACCCATGCCTTCCCACAACATCCGCGCAATCTTGCTGACGTTGGAATTGGCATCCGGATCTGACGCCCCACGCCCGATAACCACAAGTGCGGTATCTTCCAGCGCCATTTCACCAAGTTCAGCATTCGCCTTATCTACGGCTTCCTGAATACGGGCGCCTGCAGCCACCATCATCTTGGGATCAACGCCAAGTTCGCGCCCATATGACACCTTGATGCCGTGCTTGGCACTGTATGTATTCAAAACCGTCGGAATATCATTCTTGGAATGCATGGCCGCAAACAACATACCCGGTACAGACACAATCTGATCGCATCCGGCTTCGCGCAATCGATCCAGACCATCGCGAATGACGGGATTGGCGAACTCAAGATAGCCATAATCGACCAGCCATTCCGGCGGCAACAAAGCTGGCAATTTCTCGGCCAGAACCGCAAATTCATTCACAGCCGCTTGGCTGCGCGAACCATGCCCACAGATCATCACACCGACTTTTGACATTGCTCGCCCCTCCTTCAATTTCACACGGAAAGGCATGGGGGTGTTCGCCCCTGACGATGCTGTCTATGATCCCCTGACTGGGTCGACCATGTCGCAGCGCACCTTTCCGGCCCCGTTCGGGGCTTCGTCCCCCCTCGTATAATCCGCACCATTGACCACATGCAATCCGGTTATCGCCCTTTCTCGTGCCACGACCGACCAATCAAATCATTGTTCCAAAAATATCCCGGAGGGCTTGGGAGGTTGGCCTCCCAATTCTATTGTTTCTGTATCGGAAACAATTTGATGATAAATCCGCTATTTAATCCAACCCAAAAACCCCTATCTATGTGGAAAGGAAATTCAAAGGAGCGGAACTATGGGACAATTGGTTAACGGTAAGTGGTCAACCGAATGGTATGATACGAAATCCACGGGCGGCAAATTTCAACGCACGACCGCAGGGTTTCGCAACTGGATCACGCCGGATGGTGCTGCTGGTCCAACAGGCACGGATGGTTTCAAAGCCGAAAGTGGGCGGTATCATCTCTATGTTTCTTACGCCTGTCCGTGGGCGCATCGCACTTTGATCTTTCGCCAACTAAAAGATCTGACGGATCACATCAGCGTCGACGTGGTACACCCCGATATGTTGGACACAGGTTGGAGCCTATCACCAGATTATCCAGGTGCCACCGGCGACACGCTGTTCGGCAAATCCAACCTGCACGAGATTTACACCCAAGCCGACCCGGATGTGTCTGGCCGTGTGACCGTGCCTGTTCTTTGGGACAAGAAAACGGGCACCATCGTTTCAAATGAAAGCTCGGAAATCATCCGGATGTTTAATTCTACTTTTAACGGGCTCACTGGAAATAACGCCGATTACTGGCCAAATGACCTGCGCCAAGACATGGAGCCGATCAATGCGCGGATCTATTCCACCTTTAATAACGGTGTCTATAAATCCGGTTTCGCCACCACCCAATCGGCCTATGACGAGGCCGTTACAGCCCTTTTTGATACACTTGAGTGGCTGGAAAGCCACTTAGAAACAAATCGTTACTTAATGGGCGATAGAATAACCGAGGCAGACTGGCGCTTTTTCCCAACCCTGATCCGCTTTGATCCGGTCTATCACACGCATTTCAAATGCAATCGCAAATGGTTGCGCGAATATCCCAACCTTTGGGCCTATACTCGCGAGCTTTATCAATGGCCGGGTGTCGCTGAAACCGTCAATCTGGATCATATCATCCGGCATTATCATTACAGCCACGACAGCATTAACCCGTTTCGGATCGTCCCGATCAACCCAGTGATCGACTATGACGAACCGCATGGGCGCGGATAGGCAAAGGGCTGTAATCTAGACCGCTAACTTTTCTGCGAAATATTCTACCAATGCGCATTAATCTGCCGGGGGCTCCGCCTCCGGCACGCAGACGCAAGATATGGTTAATATTCTCGCGCAGATAATTAAGGTTAGCGTCTTCACCGACAGTCAAAAAAATACCATTGCGCAAATGTCGGAAATCCGCTTGATGGGGGCCTGATAACTGGCACAGAATCGGGATCCATGATGACCACCACCATCACCATTTGCGACACATGCAAACGCCAAGGCTGGGCCGAGAAAGGCGTTGAACAAACCGACGGCGACGCGCTTGCTGCGTTGATCGAACACGCGGCCGAGGCTGTTCAAGGCGTCAATACACGCCGCCATTCCTGCTTGATGGGCTGTGGCAAGGGCTGCAATCTGGCCATACAAGCACAGGGTAAATTGACTTACGTGATGGGT
>JBLHMX010000065.1:0-13190 GCA_047622625.1 Paracoccaceae bacterium
CTAGTGGCTCTATCGCGCTGATTGTCAGGGACCAAGGACTTGGGGTGATGATGGTCAACGGATATAACATATAAACCCCGCCATATCCTGGGCTTTCAGCACCTTTGATCGTGGCCGCAGAGCTTTTTGACGCCTGTTCCGCGACAAATTTCGGAATGCGATTACGGATTCCATCACGCTCGGTCGAATACCAAACCATGTGATCACCGTGTGTGACCCATTCGTTCTGTTCTGGTTTTGGCCCGCCCAAAGTGTTTTCGTGCAGATAGGCTAGGTGATAGCCGTCAATTGCATTCTCAAAGAATACCTTCCAATTACACTTGATGCGGTAAACAAACTCCTGTCCCCTCACCAAGTTTGCCGCCGCTATGTCATGTGGAAAGGCACACTCCTTTAAGGGTGCGATCCAATTGGCAAAGTCTGCATCAGGATCAGGGCTCACAAACATCATGCCTTTCCAGACAGACGTACTCGCCGGTTTTAGTCCCAGCTTAGAGCGATCAATCTCTTCAAAGAGATCGCGGTTAGGCAGCCCGCGCAACCGGCCATCCAGCATGTAGGTCCAGCGGTGATAAGGGCAGACAATCGTCTTGCCGCAATTTCCATTACCTTCCAACAACTCGGTGCCGCGATGCCTACAAAGGTTATGAAATGCGCGCAGGGCCAAGTCCTGATCCAAAAGCAAGATCATAGGGTAGCCGCAAATCGTCTTGGCGACTAAATCTCCAGCCTCTTTTAGGTCAGTGACAAATCCGGCGAAGTGAAATCCTTGATAGAACGTCGTCTCATGTTCCCGAGCAAACCAATCAGCCTGGGTGTAAGCTGCGCGCGGCAGAATTTGCTTAGCCATCTCATCCTTCCCAAAGCAGCAGTAAATAGGAAGCCCCTATCAAGAGCCAAAAGCCACTAACAATCCAGTAAAGTAGTGGCGTTTCAGCCTTGCTGATCGGCGTAACCACAAAGGTCACTTCGTCAGTGTACGCCTGATACGAGAGATAGATGAAGAAGAGGCCCCAGACCCACAGCCATCCTATCAATGTAGCTGAAACCAGTCCTAACAACACGGCAAGGTTCAAGATGTGGTTTTTAGGCATTTCACTCATCCATATTAGTTCAGTCAGACGCGATCATACTTTAAGCGAAAGCCTCTGAGACACAAGAGAGCCTGGCCCAACAGAGTCACGCAACACCGAAGTTGAGCGGCGTTAAATTCCGCACAGAAGACAGTCCCGCTTGTCTAATTCATTTTCGGCCAAGTATCCGTTAGCCTGTAACCGTCGGGCCACGGGTCGGTTGCATCGCGCATGATTTGGTGGATACCAGTGATCCAGGCACGGCCCTTGATCGTTGGAATAATGGCGGGAATTGCACCAATACTTGTGGCCATTTTGATGCTGCATTCAAAAATGCCGCCAATGATCGAGCGGCCAACGTAAGCTTGACCTACAGCGATTTCCCTGCGCGCTGACATGACCGCTAATCGGGCCGAGCATCCAGTTCCACAGGGCGAGCGGTCGATTTTTCCGGGATCGACCACAACCGCGCTTAGGCCGGTTAACACGCCGTCTATTTCCGTTGCAGGTGCTGTGAATTGGCAAAACGAAATGTGGTTCCAAGGTTCGACCGGATGGTGGAACGCGATCTGTTCGTTGGCGGCTTTGGTGATGCGCGCGCCTAAGTCAGCGATGTCGCGTGCTTGATCTGGCTGGATTTCAAGGCCGACATCTTGGGCTTTGACTAAAACGAAGCTGTCACCTCCAAAGGCTGTGTCAACGGTGAGCGTCGGTAGGCCGGCAAGTTCCAACTTTGCGTCAAGCTTATCTGCGAAAGACGCCACGTTGGTAATTTCAATCTTTTCAGCTTTGCCGTTCTGGCAAAAGGCGCGCACCTGGATCAGTCCGGCGGCGGCTTCCAACATAAACTCGGTGATGGGTTCGATCATGTCGATCATGCCCGTATCCAGCAAAACCGTGGCCACGCACATTGAA
The DNA here is from genome assembly GCA_047622625.1 of Paracoccaceae bacterium. Lineage (GTDB taxonomy): Bacteria > Pseudomonadota > Alphaproteobacteria > Rhodobacterales > Rhodobacteraceae > UBA5972. The sequence goes on from JBLHMX010000065.1 coordinate 1,989, forward strand.
TTTGAGCCGGACATCGGCGGCGTGTGTTCGGGTTCCATCGTCAGGAAACCAAAAACGGCCTTGGGGTTTTTTGCGGGGACCAACAAGTTCACGTGGGTAAAAACCCCGCCGCGTGGTTCGTTCAAGACCAGGTTTCTCAAGCGACCGTCGCTGTGCAAATAGTCACGTTGTTCCCATAAGGTATAACCGGGTGGCGGGGCCACGCCACCGACGATCACATTGCCAACTTCGCCTTCTGCATGGGCGGAAATCATATGGATGGTTTTATTGCTGTGCATGGCTGACCTCGAGTAGATGATTGCACCTTGGGTGCAGGTGGTTTGCAGGGCAAGAAGAAAGAAGTATTTGCATATTTGCAATTCGCAGAGGCGCTATGCAAACAGGTTTGCAAATATGCCAAAATGAGCTTCTAAACCACAGGTGAATTCGTTAACTTCGCGCAAACTGATTTTGATCGAAAGAGGCCGTTGATGAAAGATATTCTGCTGGAACTGGAAACCCGCCGAAATGAAGCCCGCATGGGCGGTGGTCAACGCCGCATTGATGCGCAGCATTCTAAAGGCAAATTGACGGCGCGCGAGCGGGTCGAGGTTTTGCTGGATGAAAGCAGCTTTGAAGAATTTGACATGTTTAAGGCCCACCGCTGTGTGGATTTTGGTATGGAACAAGTCAGCCATCCCGGCGACGGCGTGATAACCGGTTGGGGCACAATCAACGGGCGTATGGTTTATGTTTATAGCCAGGATTTCACGGTTCTTGGTGGATCACTTTCAGAAACCCATGCGGAAAAGATTTGCAAGATCATGGATATGGCGATGAAGAACGGCGCGCCTGTGATCGGGTTGAACGACAGTGGCGGGGCGCGCATTCAAGAAGGCGTGGCATCGTTAGCGGGCTATGCCGATGTGTTTCAGAAAAATATCATGGCCAGTGGTGTTGTGCCGCAAATCAGTGTCATTATGGGCCCCTGCGCTGGCGGGGCGGTGTATTCGCCCGCGATGACCGATTTCATTTATATGATTAAAGACAGCTCTTACATGTTTGTCACTGGTCCTGATGTGGTCAAAACCGTGACTAATGAAATCGTTTCTGCGGAAGAGCTTGGCGGCGCCAAGACCCACACTTCGAAATCATCGGTGGCGGATGGCGCGTTTGAGAACGACATTGAGGCGCTGTCAGAAATTCGGCGACTGTTTGACTTTTTACCCTTGAACAACCGTGAAAAAGCACCGGTCCGTCCGTTTTATGACAGTCAAGATCGGCTTGAATCTTCGCTTGATAGTCTGGTGCCGGAAAATCCGAACCAACCTTATGACATGCAGGAATTGGTGGCCAAGATCGCGGATGAGGGTGATTTCTTTGAAATTCAGGCGGATTTCGCGGGCAACATTCTGACAGGTTTCATCCGCATTGAAGGCGCGACTGTTGGCGTGGTGGCGAACCAGCCTTTGGTGCTGGCGGGCTGTTTGGATATTGACGCATCCCGCAAGGCCGCGCGATTTGTTCGGTTTTGCGATGCCTTTGAAATCCCGATCCTGACCTTGGTCGATGTGCCGGGGTTCTTGCCGGGGACGTCACAGGAATATGGCGGTGTGATCAAACATGGCGCGAAGTTGTTGTTTGCTTATGGCGAGGCGACGGTGCCCAAGGTGACGGTGATTACCCGCAAGGCGTATGGCGGGGCTTACGACGTGATGGCGTCAAAGCATCTACGCGGCGATTTCAATTACGCTTGGCCCACAGCGCAGATCGCGGTGATGGGGGCCAAGGGTGCTGTAGAGATTATCTTTCGCGGTGACTTGGGCGATGCCGATAAGATCGCGGCCCATACCGAGAATTATGAAAACCGCTTTGCCAATCCGTTTGTAGCCGCAGAAAAGGGGTTCATAGATGATGTGATCATGCCCCATTCAACAAGGAAGCGTGTGGCGCGTGCGTTTGCGGCTTTGCGGAATAAGAAGTTGGAAAATCCGTGGAAGAAGCACGATAATATACCATTGTGAGGGGGCTATCATGAAAGACATCCTCCTAATCCTCGCCGCTATAATCTCGGCCTTCGGGTTTTACATCCACATCGTGCGGGGCAACAAACTCATCGTCACGCCGATGCTGAAAACGGATCTGCATCACGTCTCCAAGCACACACTGAATTTCAGTTGGGAGTGGGGGGCGGTGACGATGGTGGTTTTGACGCTCAGTTATCTGGCGCCTGTGTGGCGGGATGGTTTCATGCCACTGGCGATGATGGCGACCCTTTACGGCTACGCGCTGGGCGCGCTTTCGTTCATCACCATGCGCCGCGAAGGGTTTCGTTTGAACCAGATGCCACAGTGGGTGGCGTTTTGGGCGGCCTCTGTTTGCGGTTTGATCGCTTGGGGTGTGTTGTGAGAGTTCTTGCGGCTCTTTTGATGTTGGCGATGCCTTTACAGGCGGCGGAACGCCTTGCCGTGCCGTCAAATCAGGTTTTGTTGCCGTTCGAGATTTTGTGGGAAGACCATTTGGTCGAAGGTGAAACCTGGCTGATCCTGCGGTTTTTAGCACCAGAAATCGCCAAGTCTAAGGATAAATTCAGTTTTGGGGACGTGTCGCCGGACATTGATTTTCTGTGTAAAAATATCGGCCTGCCGCTGGTGGAAATGACTGGCGGCGAGGTGGACCAGATCATAGTCACACTGATGGATACACCGATCCCGCGCGGGCAGCGGGACGAAAACGTCACCCAGTTTATGAACGCGTATCGCGTTGATCAGGGTGTTTGCGAGTGGGAAGGATAAAAATATGGCCGGCAAAGAACGCACACATGGTCGCGAGGAAATGGTGAAACACCGCGGGTTTCCCGGGCGTCTGCCCAGTTCGGATTTTCAGTTTACGGTACGGCGGGCCAACCCCAAGGGCGTCACGCCAATAACGGTGCGGGAGCGCTTTGCAGATCGCCGTGCGGCAGACCGGCGGGCCGACCAAGGGTTCTTGGCCGCCTTGTGGGAATATTTCGGTGAAGAATCATTTACGCGCGGCAATTTGGATGCCGGAAGGATCAGTTGGTTGTTTGGCCGCGAAATCGTTCCCGCCGAAGAACCATTTGATAATTCAAGCTATGATGCCTTGCTAAAAATTGATGTTGGGCGGGCTATGGCTGCCTTTCCGGACGTCTTTGAGGAACTTTCGGCATGATTTTGCCTATGATGTTTACGGTTTGGCAGGTTTTGGCCGAAACACATGGCCTTGCAAAAAAGGGGTTTGGCGAATTGCGCCGGGCGACCTATGTTGAATATGCGGCAGGTTCTAAAGTCACCGACCTGCTTACAGTTTACACGAAAAATACCCTTCCCCTCCTATTGGGCCTGGTCGCGCCACGACCGGGCCCATTTTTCGTTATGCGCCTTGAGTGCGCTGCATTTTCCCCCATTCCCATACATAATTCGCGACCAATTGGCGTGCGCGATCCAATAAGGACAGTCTGAAATGTTCAAGAAAATCCTAATCGCCAATCGCGGCGAAATCGCTTGTCGAGTTATTAAAACGGCCAAGAAAATGGGTATCCAGACGGTGGCCGTTTATTCAGATGCCGATAAAAACGCGCTGCATGTGCGTATGGCGGATGAGGCGGTTCATATTGGGCCATCGGCGGCCGCTGAAAGTTACATTGTGATTGCTAAGATCATGAAGGCGATTAAAGACACAGGCGCTGAGGCCGTGCATCCCGGTTATGGGTTTCTGTCGGAAAACCGCCTGTTTGCGGAGGCTTTGGAAGCGGCAGGTGTGGCATTCATTGGCCCGCCAGCAGGCGCAATTGAAAGCATGGGCGACAAGATCACCAGTAAGAAACTGGCGCAAGAAGCTGGGGTTTCAACCGTACCGGGCCATATGGGTTTGATCGAGGATGCGGATGAGGCGGTTAAGATTTCCAACAAAGTTGGGTATCCCGTGATGCTGAAAGCCAGTGCAGGTGGCGGTGGCAAGGGTATGCGTATCGCGTGGAACGATGAAGAGGCGCGCGAGGGTTTTCAAAGCTCAAAGAACGAGGCGGCGGCGTCGTTTGGTGATGATCGAATTTTCATCGAAAAATTCATTACGCAACCTCGTCACATCGAAATTCAGGTGTTGGGCGATAAACACGGCAACATCATTTATCTGAACGAACGCGAATGTTCGATCCAGCGGCGGCAGCAAAAAGTGATTGAAGAAGCGCCAAGCCCGTTTCTGGATGAAGCGACACGAAAATCAATGGGCGAACAGTCTTGCGCACTGTCGGCGGCTGTGGATTATTGCTCGGCAGGGACGGTGGAATTCATCGTTGATGGCGAGCAGAACTTTTATTTCCTTGAGATGAACACGCGCTTGCAAGTCGAACATCCTGTGACCGAGCTTATCACCGGGATTGATTTGGTCGAACAGATGATCCGCGTGGCGTACGGTGAAGTGCTGACGATCAAACAGTCAGACGTTGGGATCAACGGCTGGGCGATGGAAAGCCGCCTTTATGCAGAAGATCCGTACCGTGGATTTTTACCGTCGATTGGCCGTTTGACGCGGTACCGCCCGCCCGAAGAAGAAGTCACGGAAACCACCGTCGTGCGCAATGATACCGGCGTTTACGAGGGCGGCGAGATTTCAATGTTTTACGACCCGATGATTGCCAAGTTGTGTTCTTGGGCGCCGGATCGCAAATCGGCAATTGATGTGATGCGCAACGCGTTGGATGAATTTGAAGTTGAAGGCATTGGCCACAACATTCCGTTTCTGTCTGCCGTGATGGATCACCCGCGATTTGTGTCGGGCAACATTTCTACGGCTTTCATTGAAGAGGAATATCCTGACGGGTTCGAGGGTGCCGTCTTGTCCGAAGATCAGCTGCGTCGTTTGGCAGCGTCAGCAGCGGCTATGTACCGTGTGCAGGAAATTCGTGATGCCCGCATTTCGGGCACGATGGACAACCATGAACGCGAGGTCGGGTCTGACTGGATGATCTCGCTTGGTGGGTGCGATTTTTCGGTGAAGATCGCAGCAGATCGGCAAGGCGCGAATGTCGAGTTTGCAGATGGCGTGAATTACCGCGTGACGTCGGACTGGGTGCCTGGTGTTTCGCTGGCGGTGATGGATGTGGATGGCGAAAAGCTGGTGGCCAAGGTGGAGCGTAAACCAAGCGGCTATCGTATGCGTCATCGTGGGGCTGATCTAAGGGTATTGGTGCGCTCGCCGCGCCTGTTCGAGCTAGCCAAACACATGATCGAAAAGACGCCGCCAGATACGTCAAAGTTGTTGCTATGCCCAATGCCGGGCTTGGTGGTGTCCGTCGTGGTTGAAGTGGGTGACCATGTTCAGGATGGCCAGACCTTGTGTACGGTTGAGGCCATGAAGATGGAAAATGCGCTGAAAGCCGAAAAGAAAGGCGTGATTGCCAAGATCAATGCGGCAGCGGGCGACAGTTTGAAAGTTGACGACATAATCATGGAATTTGAGTGAGGCTATGGGATCGGGAAGCAAATTGGAAAGATGGCGAAACAATTCGTTAAGGTATTGCTATTCGCTTTCCAATTCATCAATGCGGATCGACATTTTGTCGATCGACGCGGAAAGTTCGCGCACGGTCCACGGTGTGGGTTTTCTTAGCGCGATTTTGCCGTCCTTGCTGAACAAAATCAGCATAAAGTCCCTTGGGTGCAGTGTTTGGCGCAACGGGCTGTCCGCGGCTGGATCGGTATCAAACAAAACAACCACGTCGCGCGCTTCTAATTCTTCAGGCAATTCCGCCAGCATTTCCATTTGCAACCGAAAGCGGGGGTCGTTTTCGCTGTCTGCAAAAATTACCAAGGGGCGTTTAAGCCAGACATATTCGGCCAACGGGTCGTCTTGGGCCACGACCATCACTGGTAATATCAAGATCATTAGAACGCTTATGAATATTCGCATGGCTGTCCGATGTGGTTGGAGGCAAGTTAAGACGTCTTTTAGATATATTGGTTGTGTTTTGTTGCTTGCCAAGGGGCAAATTCCACATGGTGTTAATCCTGCGCTTAGGATCGCCCGCTAATGATGGTGTTAATCACATATCTGGCGCAAAGGGGTTTGGGGCTTTTGGAGGTGATCCTGCATATTGGTGCGCATCGCACCGGGACCACGACTTTTCAACGCGCCTTACAACAGAACGAACACAATTTAACGAAAAATGGCGTGACCGTTTGGGGCCCAAGGGTAACGCGGGGTGGCCGGTTTTCGGGATTACTGCGCGGCGCGGACTGCGGCGAAAACGAAACCCGGCGATTGGTGCAGCGTAACAAAGGCATCATTGCGATCGAGATCGCCCGATTGGAAAAATACGGCCAGAAAACCTTGCTGGTGTCCGAAGAGAATATTCTGGGGTCGATGCGCAGCAATCTTTATACGGCACAGCTATATTCCGGGCTGGCAGAGCGGTTAGAACGCTTTGCTTTGGTTTTTGGTGCGGGATGCACGCGCATTGGTCTTGCCATACGGCCCTACGAAGACTTTTGGGCCTCGTCTATGGCGTATGCGATTAAGGCCGGGCACCCCGTTGTCGATCAGGATGGGCTTGACCGTTTGGTAACACAGCCACGTAATTGGCGGCGCGTAGTCTGTGACGTGGCCGCCGCCTTTCCAAAGGCTGAAGTCACTGTTTGGGAATTTGGCCGTTTAATTGGCCGCCCTCAGGCGCAGTATCGTCTGTTAGCGGGTAAACGCGGACGGTTGCGCAATTCCAAAAGCCACCACAATGCCAGCCCTAAGCGCGACGCGCTGCGTGAAATATTAATGCTGCGTGAAGATCAGACCGCAGTAAGAAGCGTGCCTGCCGGGGATGGGGCCTATATGCCATTTGGCACGCATCATCTGGCGGCGTTTCAGGCGCAATATGCCGATGATCTGACGTGGCTGCGTAGCCGGCCGAAAACCGATTTCAATTTTATCGAAAAACTGGGGCCCGAACTGGCTGCCAGAAGATTTGCAGGAGAATAACGACAATGAGCGGCACTAAAGAATGGGCGGCATTGGCCGACAAGGAACTACGCGGCAAAAAACGCGAAGATCTGATCTGGCATACGCCTGAAGGCATTGCGGTTAAACCGGTTTATACGGCGGAAGATATTGTGGGCCTTGACCATGTCAACGAAATGCCCGGAATTTCACCCTATACACGCGGGCCACGCGCCACGATGTATACGGGGCGGCCCTGGACAATTCGCCAATACGCTGGCTTTTCCACGGCTGAAGAAAGCAATGCATTTTACCGCCAAGGATTGGCTGCTGGGCAGATGGGCGTTTCTGTGGCGTTCGATCTGGCAACCCATCGGGGTTATGACAGTGACCACGAGCGCGTTGTTGGTGATGTTGGCAAAGCCGGCGTTGCGATTGACTCCGTGGAAGATATGAAAATTTTATTCAATGGCATTCCTTTGGATAAGATTTCAGTCTCGATGACAATGAACGGGGCAGTGATCCCCATTTTGGCAAGTTTCATCGTTGCTGGCGAAGAACAAGGCGTTGATCGCGCCAAACTGTCTGGCACCATTCAGAATGATATTTTGAAAGAATTCATGGTGCGCAATACCTATATTTACCCACCTGAACCGTCGATGCGGATTGTTTCTGACATCATTGAATACACTTCGACACAAATGCCGCGTTTTAATTCGATCTCGATTTCGGGCTACCATATGCAGGAAGCCGGGGCCAATTTGGTGCAGGAACTGGCGTTCACATTGGCGGATGGCAAGGAATATGTGAAAGCGGCGATTGCTGGGGGAATGGATGTGGATGCCTTTGCCGGGCGACTATCGTTCTTTTTCGCGATTGGTACGAATTTCTTTATGGAGATTGCAAAATTGCGGGCGGCGCGGTTGTTGTGGTCGCGCATCATGGCTGAATTTAACCCGAAGATGGCGCAAAGCAGTATGTTGCGGACACATTGCCAAACCTCGGGCGTGTCTTTGGCTGAACAGGACCCCCACAATAATGTCGTGCGTACCGCCTATGAAGCGTTAAGCGCGGTTTTGGGTGGCACGCAAAGTCTGCACACCAACAGTTTTGACGAGGCGATTGCGTTGCCGACCGAAGCCTCGGCCAGATTGGCGCGTAACACGCAGTTAATCTTGCAACATGAAACCGGCGTGACCAAGGTTGTGGACCCTTTGGCGGGCTCGTTTTATGTGGAAAGCTTGACCAAGGAAATTGCTGACGCAGCTTGGGAATTGGTTAAGGAAGTTGACGATCTTGGTGGCATGACAAAAGCGGTGGCGTCCGGGATGCCGAAGTTGCGGATCGAAGAAGCCGCCGCTAAACGCCAAGCTGCCGTTGATCGCGGTGATGCGGTGGTTGTAGGTGTGAACAGGTTTCGGTTGGACCGTGAACCAGAAATCGATGTACGCGATATCGACAATGCGGCGGTGCGCGTGGCGCAAGTCGAGCGTTTGGCCAGTATCCGCGCCAGTCGCGATGACACGGAATGGGAAAAAAGGCTGACGGCGTTAGAGCAGGGGGCTTCGACGGGTGAAGGCAATTTGCTGGAACTGGCAATTGAAGCGGCGCGCGCGCGCGCCACGGTTGGCGAGATTTCGACCGCGATGGAAAATGCTTTTGGGCGTTATAAGGCCGAAGTTAAGACCTTAAAGGGGGTCTATGGCGCCGCCTATAAAGACGACAAAGATTTCGCAGATATGCAAGCCGATGTGCAGGATTTTAAGGCCGAAAATGGCAGCTTGCCACGTATGTTGGTGGTAAAAATGGGCCAAGACGGCCATGATCGCGGGGCCAAAGTGATCGCCACAGCCTTTGCCGATATCGGGTTTGACGTTGAGGTTGGGCCGTTGTTCCAGACGCCAGAAGAAGCCGCAGCAGATGCCGTTGCCAGCAAGGTGCATGTGGTTGGCATTTCTTCGCAAGTTGCCGGGCATAAAACGCTGGCACCTAAATTGGTCGAAGCGTTGAAGGCAGCGGGTGGCGGCGATATCCTTGTGATCTGTGGGGGGGTTATTCCCCAACAGGACTACGAATTTCTTTATGATCACGGGGTTAAGGCCATTTTTGGCCCCGGCACGAATATTCCCGATGCGGCCGCCAATATTTTGGGCCTGATCCGGGCCAATAGGGGGCGTAATACACCGTGATGGAATTGATAGAAAAAGTGGTTAGAAAATGAGAAACGGGGTTTGGATATGAGTGAACAGAAATATTGGCCTGGTTGAAGTTAAGGAAAATTAAAATGAAATACGCCGACATTTACGCCGACTGGAAAACCGACCCTGAAGGTTTTTGGATAGAGGCTGCTAAGGGCATTGATTGGGTCAAGCCGCCGTCAAAGGCATTGTTCGCTGACGACGCGCCGATTTATGAGTGGTTCAAAGATGCCGAGGTAAACACCTGTTTCAATGCGGTCGATCGACACGTGGCCGCTGGCCGTGGTGATCAGGCGGCGATCATTTATGACAGTCCGGTGACGGGTGCCAAATCAAAAACCACTTACGCCGAATTGCTGGAAAAAGTCGCGCGTCTTGGGGGGGCATTGCAGGCGCACGGTATAGGTGTCGGCGACCGCGTCATCATTTATATGCCGATGGTTCCCGAGGCATTAGTGGCGATGCTGGCCTGTGCGCGCATCGGCGCGATCCATTCCGTAGTTTTTGGAGGCTTTGCCGCTAATGAGCTAGCCACGCGGATTGATGATGCCACACCCAAGGCGATCATCGCTGGGTCTTGCGGTATCGAACCAGGGCGGGTGGTGGCCTATAAGCCGCTGCTGGACGGCGCGATTGAACTGGCGGCACATAAACCTGACTTCTGTGTGGTCTTGCAACGGGAACAAGCCATTTGCGATCTAGTGGATGGCCGCGATTTTGATTGGCACACCTTTCAGGATGGCGCGGCGTTTGCGCCATGTGTACCGGTCAGCGGTGATCATCCGGTTTACATTCTTTATACATCTGGCACGACAGGCCAACCCAAGGGCGTGATCCGACCAACTGCGGGGCATTTGGTGGCGCTTAATTGGACCATGAAAGCAGTGTATGACATTGACCCAGGTGACGTGTTCTGGGCGGCATCTGACGTTGGTTGGGTGGTTGGCCACAGTTACATTTGTTATGCGCCGCTTATTCAAGGCAGCACTACGATCGTGTTTGAAGGTAAACCCGTTGGCACACCTGATGCTGGCACGTTTTGGCGGGTGATTGAAGAACACAATGTCAAAGCGTTATTTACCGCTCCCACAGCTTTTCGCGCCATCAAACGGGTTGATCCCAAAGGCGAATTGTTAGCGAAATACGATCTGTCTTGTTTGAAGACATTATTTTTAGCTGGCGAAAGGGCCGACCCCGATACAATTTACTGGGCCGAAGAAAAACTGAACATTCCGGTGATTGACCATTGGTGGCAAACTGAAACGGGCTGGGCGATTGCGGCCAATCCAATGGGGATCGAACATTTGCCCGTTAAGGTTGGCTCGCCCTCGGTGGCGATGCCGGGATATGATGTGCAGGTTTTAGATGATGCGGGGCATTCGGTTGCTGCCGGCGAACTTGGCGCGATAGTTATCAAGCTGCCATTGCCGCCGGGGACACTGCCGACCCTTTGGAACGCCGACGCGCGGTATCGGTCTTCGTATTTGCAGGCGTTTGACGGGTTTTATGAAACTGGTGATGCAGGTTACGTGGATGAAGATGGGTATCTTTACATCATGGCGCGGACCGATGACGTGATTAATGTCGCGGGTCACCGTCTGTCGACTGGCGGCATGGAAGAGGTGTTGGCAGGCCACGCGGACGTCGCAGAATGTGCTGTTATAGGCATTGCCGATGCTTTGAAGGGGCAGGCACCGCTTGGGTTTTTATGCTTGAACGCTGGTGTCAAACGCGATGAGGGGGAAATCGTTGCTGAATGCGTGCAACTGATGCGCGAAAAGATTGGCCCGGTCGCGGCGTTCAAACTTGCTTTGGTGGTGGACAGATTGCCCAAGACTAGATCAGGTAAAATTTTGCGCGGCACGATGGTTAATATTGCCGACGGCAAACCCTATAAGATGCCCGCCACAATCGATGACCCGGTAATATTGGATGAAATCAGCGCCGCTTTGCAAAAAATTGGCCTACCTTTGTGATGTATTTTTTACGAACAATTTACATATACCTTGTAAGGTTGGGTGCAAGTTAGGCGTGTGTCTGGATAGACCCGAACGATAATAAATGGTTGTGTTTT
>JBLHMX010000066.1:0-12968 GCA_047622625.1 Paracoccaceae bacterium
GGCGACAAACAGGACTTGCTGGAACCGTTCCGGTTTGACAGGTTTGCTAAGGGTGAACTGCACCCAACATCCAGCAGTCCTTTCCCCTGGAGCTAGGGTTAAGGGTTAAATTTTTCGGGACATACCCGAATACAATAAAGGGAGAATACAATGGCTACAGATCTAGAAAGATTTGTCGAAGCACCAGGTCGCGAAGAGAAAATCAAGGCGGTTCGTGCTAAAATTGACGAGCTAGGGATCGAGTATCTTTACCTCCAATTCGTGTCGGTTACCGGCAAGATATTGGGCAAAGGTATTCCTTCTGATCACTGGGAAGCCGTTGCCAAAAAGGGCTTCCAGCTTGTTTATGGTGCGACAGTTAACTTGTTTACCGACCGTGCAGGTAATTACATCGGCTACGGTCCGGAAGCTGGCGAAATGGTCGGCATTCCAGAGCCGGAAACATTCATGCAGTTGCCGTGGGCGCCAGAAATTGGCCGCATGTATTCAACTCTGTTCCGCAATCGTGAAGAAAAAGAAAACCCAGGTGCTTTTCTGACGTCTGACGGCCGCGGCAACCTACGTCGTATGCATGAAGAGTTCAAAGCCAAGCATGGTCGTTCACTGCGCGTTGGTACAGAGCCTGAAATGATGTGGCTAAAGTTTGACGAGGATGGCAAGCCAAGAGAGGGCTATTCCAAGCCATATTGCTATCACATCGATCAGTTTGAATCGCTTCGTCCTGTGTCTATGCAGGTGATCCGTTATGCTCGTAAAATGGGCTTGGACATGATCCAGGGCGACCACGAGGATGCACCAGGACAGTTGGAATTGAACTGGATGTATGATGACGTGATGCGTAATGCCGACCGTTTGACGACATACCGTCAGATTTGTGCCCAAGTGGCACGTGAAAACGGCATCTTCGCCAGCTTCATGTGTAAACCGTTCATGGGTGTGTCGGCCAACGGCTGTCACCATAACATGAGCTTGTGGCGTGGCGGCGAAGATAAGTTCGTGAAGTGCGGCAATGATCCTGACAACTTGCCGGGTATGCCTGAAAACTATATGTACGTTAACGGCGGCGACAACACCTTTATGCCTGACGGCGACGACCCACAGATGCCGGGCAAAGAAGGCCTAGAAGCAATCGGTGGTGTTGTGCATCACTTGCAAGCTTTGACCGCTATTGGTTCTTCAACTGTGAATTCATACCGTCGCCTTTGGGACACGGGTTTCTGGGCGCCGATCTTTGCAGATTGGGGTTTCCAAAACCGGACAACTGGTTTGCGGGTTTCTGCACCCGGTCGTTTTGAATACCGTTCGGTTGACAGCATGGTTAACCCATATCTCATGGGCTCCACGCTGCTGGCGGCCATGGATGACGGTATCGACAATAAGCTTGACCCAGGCGAACCAGAAGAACGCAACATCTACGATGCGATCAAAGCTGGTAAGCAGGTTAAGAAACTTCCGATGTCATTGGGCGAAGCCCTTGATGTTCTCGAAGGTTCCGAAGTTGTTCGGCGCGGTCTTCCTGGCGAAATGTATCGCTTGTTCCACGAATATAAGTATGACGAATTTGCGCGCTTTAACGCGACCGTCACCGAGTGGGACAACGAAACCTACATGGAATGCTTGCCATAAGGCGCATCGCTATCAGCGGCGGGCGAAAACGCCCGCCGTACACTACTAACTTAATTCTAACCTAAAGGGAGTAACTGCCATGTGTGGTATTGCTGGCCTGATCCATCGCGGTAAAAAATCGGACGTCGGTTCCGAAATGACCTCGATGCTACAGGCGTTAAAACATCGGGGGCCAGACTCGACTGGCTATGCGGTCTACGGAGAAGGAAGCCCTGGCGACTTGATCATGCGCTTTATCCTGGCCGAACAAGATGACATGAGCAAAAGTTTCGACATGCTTAACGTCGTCAACGGACGTCTTGAGGAAGTTGAAAAACGCCTGAAAGATCAGGGTGTAACGGTCAAAGAACGCCAGCACACTACCGATTACGCCAAGCGTTTCGTCATCAATCATGACGGCGACATGGAATTGTTGGCACGTTACATCGAAGACATCGAAGGTGTTGAGATTATGAGCCTTGGCAGCGGCCTTGAGCTTATCAAAGATCTTGGCGATGCTGCAGTTGTTTCCGAACAATACGGTCTGCACGATTTCCGTGGTAGCCACGGCATCGGTCACACGCGGATGGCAACAGAATCTGACGTTGATATCCGTTCGGCGCACCCTTACTGGGCATTCCCATATAACGACGTTTCGGTTGTGCATAACGGCCAGATCACCAACTATTGGATCATGCGTCGCCAAATGGAACGCCAAGGTCACCGGTTCATGTCCAATTGCGACAGCGAACTGTTGGCGGTTTACACAGCGCATAACCTTTCCCAAGGTATCGCACTGGAAGACAGCCTACGTAGCTCAATCGAAGAAATCGATGGCGTATTTACGTATTTGGTTGCCACAAAAGACCAACTAGGTATGGCCAAAGATACTATGGCAGCAAAACCTTTGGTTCTTTACGAAAGTGACGATCTGATTGCCATGGCTTCTGAAGAAGTTGCCATCCGTGCCATTCTTCCACACGAAATTGACACAACTGACCCCTATGACGAGGAGGTTCGCGTATGGCAAGCCTAAGCGACACCGAACTAAAGGCAATGACGCAAGAAGAACGCGTTACAGCCCTAGGTATGCGCACAGACCAGTTAACTGGTCTGGCGATGGCGATTGAATTTAACCCTGATGAAGAAGAGCGGTTTGAATACCCTTGGGCGCCAGAAGTTGATTTCAACAAGCGTACTGAACTTGACGTTGACGAGCTAACTTCGACCGAAGCCAATACCCGCATCCGCGAGTTAATGGCCGAAGGTTACGGCACAATCGTTATTCTAAACCCACGCGGCAAGCATTCGCTTGGTGTTGGTATTCTGTCTAAACTGAACCTGATTTTCGAAGGTTCATTGGGATACTTCGGCGTTGGTCTTATTGATGGACCTAACGTGCGCATCAACGGCCGTGTTGGCTGGTCTTGCGGTGAAAACATGATGGCTGGTTCCATCGTTGTTGAAAAGAACGCAGGTTCGACTTTTGGTGCCGCCCTTCGTGGTGGTGATCTGGTTTCCAAAGGCTCTGTTGGGTCTCGTACCGGGATCGACCAAAAAGGCGGCTCGATCATTGTTGGTGGAGACACTGGCGCTTTGACTGGCTTTATGATGCAGCGTGGCCGGATGGTTATTTGCGGTAATGCTGGCAAAAACCTTGGTGACTCGATGTATGACGGCACGATCTATGTCGGTGGCGAGATCAAAAGTTACGGCGTTGACGCTGTTCCTGGTGATCTAACCGATCTGGATAAAGCCTGGCTGACGCGCAAGCTGACGCAATACGGTCTGTTGCCTGAACAAGGTGTGGATCACTTCAAAAAAGTCGTCGCTGGTCGCCAATTGTGGAACTACGACAATCTGGAACCGTCAGAAAAGAAAATCATTCTTTAAGGCACTGAAAGGAATTTCAACATGGCTGATGGTGACATCAAAATTAAAAAGCCACTGGATCGTGATACAACGCGGATGGGCGACAGCTTTGTCTTTCCACCAAAAGTTATCGACGATATTCACATCAAGGCACAACTTGGTCGCTACCGTATGCGTGGCATGTCCTTGTTCAAGAAAATCCCACATTGGGATGATCTGACATTTATGCCCGGCACGCTTACTCGATTTGTGATCGAAGGCTACCGTGAAAAATGTCTGACTAAGACGGTTATTGGCCCGCGGGCAAAGAACCCATTGGTTTTGGACATCCCGATCTACATCACAGGCATGAGCTTTGGTGCGCTTTCCTATGAAGCAAAAACGGCACTAGCCCGTGGCGCGACTATGGCTGGTACAGCAACATGTTCCGGTGAAGGTGGCATGATCCCCGACGAGCGCCGTTACAGCTCGAAATGGTTCTACCAGTGCATTCAGTCACGTTATGGCTTTAACCCGAACCACCTGGTTCTGGCGGACGGTGTTGAGTTCTTCATCGGTCAGGGCTGTAAAGTTGGTCTTGGCGGCCACTTGATGGGTCAAAAAGTGACCGACCAAGTTGCTGAAATGCGCTCGTTGCCTGCTGGTATCGACCAACGGTCCCCTGCCCGTCACCCTGATTGGCTTGGCCCAGATGATTTGTCTCTGAAAATTCGCGAAATCCGCGAAGCAACTGATTGGCAGATCCCTATCCAGCTGAAACTGGGTGCGGCGCGTGTTTATGACGACGTGCGTATGGCCGTTAAGTGCGATCCTGACTCGATCTATATCGATGGCATGGAAGGCTCAACCGGCGCTGGTCCTCACCTTGCGACAGAAGATACTGGTATTCCGGGCATTGCTGCGATCCGTCAAGCGCGTAAAGCGATTGATGATCTGGGCAAACGCGGTGAAATCAGCCTTGTTTACGCTGGTGGTATCCGTAACGGTGCAGACGTTGCTAAAGCGATTGCTTTGGGTGCAGACGCGATCGCGATTGGCCACTCGGCCATGATGGCGCTGAACTGTAACAAAGACATCCCAGAAGCCAACTACGAAGAAGAAGTTGGTGCGCCTGCTGGTCATTGCTACAACTGTCACACGGGCCGTTGCCCGGTTGGTGTTGCGACGCAAGATCCTGTTTTGCGCAAACGTCTTGACCCGGATGAAGCTGCTGAGCGCGTGTACAACTTCTTGCACACGCTGACGATCGAAGCACAATTGTTCGCTCGTGCCTGTGGTAAAACCAACGTGCACAGTCTTGAGCCTGAAGATCTGGCTGCCTTAACGATGGAAGCATCGGCTATGGCTGCGGTTCCTTTGGCCGGCACCAACTATACAGTTGGCGTCGAAGACTATCACAAGCTGTAAGGAGACTTAGAAATGGCTGGAACTCAATACCGAGGCTCTGAGATTACCGACGTCGATCAGTTTGTGAACGACTCGGCTGGTCTTGGCTCCGAACGTGAAATCGAGATCGGGCAGCATATTGGCTATCGTTACGACGTCAATCTGGTGCCTGATTACAAGCGGATCACCCCTTTCCTGACGAAATACATGGAAGTTATGGGCTGGGACGATCTGAATTGGCTTGAAGATATCCACATGGGTTACGAAGATGGTAACCCTGCGGTTTTCTGTAGGAACAACAACGGTTGGGTGTCAATTCCTGACACCATTGAACTGCCGAACAATCAGCAAGATCGTGATATGATTGCGCGTGAATTGTTGCTGAAGTTTCAAATGTCTGACCGGCATCCCTTGGCAACTCTACGCAAGGCCTATATGAAATTCTGATGGAAAGACTTCTTAACGTTGCTTGTTTGCAAACCCGACCAATGCCTGATTTCGATCAGGCTTTGGTCGAAGCCACAAAATTGGCGCAAGAAGCGGTTAAGAATGGCGCAGAATTTATCGCACTGCCTGAATATTGTGGCGGTTTGAAAACTGAAGGGGGCGTTTTTACGCCCCCTTTTGCATCTGAAAACGAACATCCGGTCTTATTGGGTTTGCAACAGTTCGCAAAAGACAACGCAGTTGCAATGTTGATCGGCTCGTTGGCAATACCGGGGCCAGATGGCAAAATAAGAAATCGTAGTTTTCTTGTGAATAAACTAGGTCAGACTTCGGCAGTTTACGACAAAATCCACATGTTTGACATTCAACTTTCTGAAAATGAAGTTTACCGCGAAAGCGCGAAAGTAAGCGCCGGAGATACCGCTGTGGTCACTGATATGGGGTTTGCCAAAATTGGCCAATCCGTGTGCTACGATCTGCGGTTCCCTGATCTTTATAGACGAATGGCGCAGAATGGCGCAGAAATGCTGACAATTCCTGCGGCTTTTACCAAGAAGACTGGTGAAGCTCACTGGCACGTCTTAAACCGCGCCCGCGCAATCGAAAATTGTGCATTTGTTGTAGCCCCCTGCTCTGTTGGTCTTGTCGACGGCGGTGGCGAGGCGTATGGCCATTCCCTAATAATCAATCCTTGGGGCGAAGTTCTCGCAGAAGGCTCCGCAGAAACAGGCGTCATTCAAGCAACAATTAACCTTGATGAAGTGGCAAATGCCCGCGCCAAAATACCCAGTCTTAATCACGATCGCCCGTTTGGCGTACAGATAGAAACAAAGGCCAATGTCACATGAGTTCGGTTGCTGAAATGTTTAACGTTCCCCCAGAGAAAAATAGACTGCGCGATGGATTTCTGCGCTGGCAATGCCGCGTCCGCCAATTGGCGATGCGCGATAATTTTGGCAAACCAGATGATGCGATTGCGCCCGCAGTGCGTCTGCAGGGTGCGGATGAAGATATGGGCCATATCATAACTGTGTTGTCCAAATCTCCGGCCAACTCTTTGGTGCCAGAATTCAAGCAGATGTTTAAAAACACGCAGGATCCGGCGCAGCGCCGTGAAAAGGCGCTCAATCTGTTTTCCGAGATTTATTACCAGAAGGCCGATACCTTTTCCGATATTTTGACGGCAACTTTTCCGCCAAAATCAGAGGGTGCAAAGGTAATTCGTGCGGCAGATCGGTGCCGTCTTGAGTTTTCGGCTTACGGCCAAACATTTTTTCTGGATTGCAAAGTTTGGAAGCTGACGGCGAAAAACCCGTTATTTCAAGCCACTACATGGCACAATATGCTGTTCAATCCGAATTTGCCGCCCGACACGATCGTGCTTGGTTTTGAACCTGATTGGTCAAAGTCGCTAGCCGAACCGCCGATGCGTTAGAATGAAGGGGCCGTTTGGATATGTCATTGCGCAGATAAGCGTACACAATCCAGCGGCCTATGAAATCTATGTCGAACAGGTTCAAACGACCTTGGATTTATTTCAGGGCAGTTTTCTTGTGCGCGGCGGGCCTGCGCAAAGTTTTGAAGGCACACCGCCAGGTGATCGCAACGTGATCATCCGGTTTCCATCGGTTGAGGCGGCTCATGCTTGGTATAATTCACCCGAATATGCACCCGTGAAAAAACTTCGCCAAATCGCATCGACAAGTGTTCAAACGATCGTCAAAGGCATTTAGGCCGCGCCACGACCATGACGGGTTGCGATTGCAGTTTGGCTGGGCGGGTTTGCTGATTTAGTGTGCAGAGATCGCTCGTACCCAAGAATTGATTCGGGTGTCCCAAAAGGATTGTGCATTAAATGAAAACCACCAGCACGGCCCCGCCAAATTTCGCACAGCCCGTTGGTGCGACTGTTCAGATCGTGGTTGATACACTTTTTGCCCGCATAAAATCCGGAGAATATCCGATAGATACCCGACTTCCGTCAGAACGCACTTTGGCGTCAGAGTTGCGGGTGGCGCGCAATACCGTGCGCGAGGCACTTGATATTCTTGAAATGCAAAAGGTCATTCACCGCCGGGCCGGGTCCGGCAGTTTCGTGACATATCTGACCACGCAGCCACCCGTCGATGGCCAAGGTTCGGTCTCCGCAGAAACGAGCCCTTTGGACCATCTGGTTGTGCGCGGTATATTGGAACCCGAGATCGTGCGGATCGCAGTGATAAACATGACACCGCGCATGATAGACAGTCTGGCTGAAACGCTTTCAAATATTGAAGCGGTAACAACAGATGTTGATCGTTTTATTTCCCTTGAAGAAGAACTGTATAACAAGATTGCAGACGGCACGGGAAACCAGCTTTTGGCGTCTTGCTATCGCTTGACCATAGAAACATATGGACATGGCTTTGGCTCTAATTTGCGACGCCGAAACCTGACTCCGCGACGCATTCAGGAATACCAAATGCGTTATAATACGCTTTTTAATGCAATTGTGTCGCGTGACATTTCTTCGGCGGTTGAGTTCATCAAACTTCATCTGGTTGAAGAACAGAAATTGTTGTTGCAGGACGGTTAAGTTTTGCGGTGCGGTTTAGAAATTCCGCGCGCCCAATCCAGCGGTCGATGGATCATTCAAAAGCCGCTGGTCCCATTTCTGACCCAGTTTTTGCATTTCTGAGTTTAGCAGATCACTGTGCTCTTCCAGCCAGGCGGGGATCGAACCAAAGGCTTGGATGCGCGCCTTGTCACCCTTGATTGAAACCACCGGCCAATCGCCAACCAATGCGTTATCGATACCAAACAAGTCCTTGCCCCACCATTTTGCCGGACCAAAAGCATGTGTTACTTGGCCAAGTTGTTTCATCGCGGCAAGCACCGACGTTGAATTTGTGGTTCCAGATTTTTCCACTGCCGCGTGCCAGATATCCAGAATGGCGGCATATTCCCACGACACGGCTGTCCAACTGTTGGGAAAGCGCGTGTTGTATTCCTCAAAGAAGGCTTTTGGCCGGTTAAAGAAAAAGTCTTTCTCACGCAGCATCGGATCATCAAAATCTGGGAATTGAAAAAGGAAATCTTGCATAAACTCTTGGCTGGTGCGCTCGATCAAACGGTCATATTGATCCAACGTGCAGGACAGGAGCTGACCCTTGTATCCCTTAGCGTACGCATATTCAGTTAAGGCGTGCACCATCGGTGTGTAACTTGTGCACCAACACAAAATATCCGGATTTGCTGCCAACATAGGGTCGGCAATCGCGGCAATGTCGGTTTCTAAGGGGTCGTATTGAATGTCTTTCACGACATCAATGTTGGCGGCCTTAAACGCAGCGCGGTAAGTTGCCAGCGACGGCAGACCCAGCAAATCTTTTTGCGCGCATAAAGCCACCGATTTTAGATCGGGTTTGGATTTGGCCAACCAGTCAACCGCCGTAACTGTGTAAAGCGGATGCAATTCGCTGGGCGCTAACAAATAGCGGGTATCTGGTGACAGATCGCTGGTTAGCAAAGTGGTTGTCAGTACTTTCTGGTCCATTAATTGTTGCACCACCGGCCTCAGCGTTTCGCCGCCAAGCATCATCAAAAGCTGAACACTGCAGTCTTGCACTAGTTCACGAACACCTGCGGCCGCTTTGTTTGCGTCGTACTCACAATCATAGGCATGGATCTTAATCGGATACCGTCGCCCGCCAATCAACAACCCGCCTGCCCGGTTCAACCAATCTTGCCAGATCAGGCAACCGTTTAATCCAGGCGCGCCCCAGGATTCGACGGCGCCACTAAGCGGTGCCATAAACCCGATATTCACCGTATCAGCCATATCGACCGTCAACCTGGGCATGACACCGCTAATGGCTAACCCTTGGGCAAAACTAGACGAATTCATGGGCTTAACCCAATTCGACACACATGGAATATACCAGTTTTAGTCCACACTCGGCTTACCCTCTATCCCTATTGACAAATTGGTTCAATTATTGGTTTATTACATTATACCAAAAGAACCAATAGTAAAGTTTTGGTCCAAACCAATAAGGGGAACCCAATGGGTAAGAAACGAGTAGCCATCATCGGTGCTGGACCATCAGGACTAGCGCAATTGCGGGCCTTTCAATCAGCCGCTGACAAAGGGGCTGAAGTCCCCGAGATTGTTTGCTTTGAAAAGCAAAGCGATTGGGGGGGATTGTGGAATTATTCTTGGCGCACAGGCGTCGATGAATATGGCGAGCCGCAGCATGGATCGATGTATCGGTA
The DNA here is from genome assembly GCA_047622625.1 of Paracoccaceae bacterium. GTDB lineage: Bacteria > Pseudomonadota > Alphaproteobacteria > Rhodobacterales > Rhodobacteraceae > UBA5972. The sequence continues at coordinate 9,565 of JBLHMX010000066.1, forward strand.
TCTTTGGTCAAATGGCCCCAAAGAAGGCTTGGAATTCGCAGATTATTCATTCGAAGAACATTTTGGCAAACAAATCGCGTCTTTCCCTCCCCGTGCCGTTCTTTTCGACTATATCGAAGGCCGTGTTAAAAAGGCTGGCGTGCGCGACAAAATCCGCTTTAGCACGATTATTCGTGACGTCCGGTTTGACGATGCCAGCAAAGCTTTTTCGTTGGTCGCACGCGATTTAACCACCGATGCAGAAACCACCGAAGATTTTGACGAAGTCATCGTCGCTTCAGGCCACTTTTCTTGCCCGAATGTACCCCATTATCCTGGCTTTGACTCTTTCAAGGGCCGCATTTTGCATGCACATGATTTCCGCGATGCGGTTGAATTCAAAGACCAGGATTTGCTGATACTGGGCACAAGCTATTCAGCGGAAGACATCGGTTCGCAATGCTGGAAATACGGCTGCAAATCCATAACTGTCGCCCACCGCACTGCCCCAATGGGGTTCGATTGGCCCGACAATTGGAAAGAAGTCCCGGCGCTTGTCAAAGTAGAAGGCAACACAGCACACTTCAAAGACGGCAGCTCAACGGATGTTCAAGCCATCATTCTGTGCACAGGTTACAAGCATAATTTCCCGTTCTTGCCGGATGATCTGCGTTTGAAAACCGCAAATCGACTGGCGTCAGCTGACCTTTATAAGGGTGTTACATTCACTAAAAACCCACATTTGCATTACCTCGGAATGCAGGACCAATGGTTCACTTTCAACATGTTTGACGCTCAAGCATGGTATGTGCGCGATGTCATAATGGACCGTATTGCGCTGCCGGACCAAGCCGTAATGGAACAAGACGTTGTCGATCGGATCGCTGCCGAGGATGCAGGCGAAGATGATTTTGCCGCGGTCAAATACCAGGGCGATTATGTGAAAGAACTGATTGCTGAAACAGATTATCCCAACTTCGACCTAGATGCAGCCTGTGAAGTCTTTTTTGAATGGAAAAAGTATAAAAAACATGGGATTATGACGTTCAGGGACACCCAATATAGATCAGTCATTACAGGTACAATGGCCCCTGTTCATCATACACCTTGGAAAGACGCGCTAGACGACAGCCTTGAGGTTTATCTAGAAAACTAGGTCTCGCTCACAACGAGGTTAACCAGCTTTCCACCACATCACGTTCGGCAAAGGCTTTGCGCTTTTCCGGCACCAATAGGTAATAACCGGATGTGGTTTTAATCGATACATCTGGCCAGGGTTTGACAAGCCGACCCGTGGCCAGATGCCTATCGACCAATGTCTTCCACCCCAGCGCAATGCCAAATCCGTCAAGTGCTGCTTGGATAGCTAGGGGATATGTATTCACAACGATTGATTGCTTAACCAAAACATTCGCTAGCCCCATCTGTTGCAGCCACGTGCGCCAGTTTGTCCATTCTGTGTGTTCGCTGCTGACTTCGATCAACGGATGACGTGACAGTTCGCCAAAATCCGTGTTTTCCATTTTCTGTGCCAAAAACTCTGGCGAACAAACCGGAAAAATAGTTTCCCCGAATAAAAACTCTGAGCGGTAATTTGCCCAGTCGCCGTTACCGCGAAGAATTGTTAAGTCGACGTCTTCTGCCAAACATTTTTCGTCATCATCTGATGACACCAGCGCAATATTAACAAGCGTATTCTCTTGATTGAATTCTTGCAGTTGCGGCATCAACCAAAGCGTGGCCGCCGAATTTGTTGCGGCCACTGTCACTGTATGTTGGGCATTAATGTTTACCAAATCCTGGGACGCATTGACCAATTGAACCAATGCGGGGCCAACAGACGCCAATAGTTGGCGCCCCCTTGCAGTGATTTTGACCGACCGATGGCCGCGGGTAAAAAGCGCGCAGCCGTAATGATCTTCTAACAGGCGCATCTTTCGGCTGATCGCGCTTTCACTGATGTTCAGGTCATGGCCCGCCGCCGTGAAGCTTTCTTGTGATGCTGCCGATTCGAAAGCGACCAAATAATCCAGAGGCGGCAGTTGATTTCGATTCTTTAGCATTCGTGTTCTCGCGATGGGTTACCGGATTCTTAAGCCTGTTGGCGCTTCGCCAAGTAATTGGAGGCTGTTTTCCCAATTTAGGACAAGTTAGGCTCTAATTCACTTAACAATAGTACAATTTTTCGTATTTGCCACTAAAAAGTGAAGGCAATGACCGCCAAAATTGTACGCTGAACTTCTAATGGAATCAGTCATTATAACGATGTGCCCATACTTGTTATTGGGACTAATCGGGAGGATTTCACCTAGTTTTCGACGCTAACCGCTGCAAACCCGCGTGTCGTGGCTTTGTGCGGTGTTTGCTTTAACCGCTCACGTCAATGAGTTTGAAAACTGGACATGATTTTAACCCAGACCACCAGCGTGGTTATAATATTTGGGAACTTGCAAACTAGTAAGTTCTCGTCACCAACTAGGAGAGTAAAATGAAACTATTGAAAACCAAGGCTACAGCTGCTGCCTTTTCGTTGGCATTGGCCACGATTTCCAGCCAGGCCATGGCGCAGGATTCTGCAGAACCTATCGTTATCCCAACACATAACTGGTCCAGCCAAGTTGTGATGGCATACGTAATCGGCGGCATCTTTGAAGGCATGGGCAACAATGTTGAGTATGTTCCTGCCGACAGCCAAGCAGTTTACGAAGCTATCCGTAACGGCGACGTTACAATTTCACACGAAGTTTGGCAGTCAAGCTTTGGCGCGTCTTTCTACAACGCTATGGCTAAAGGCGGCGTTATCGACGCTGGCACGCACTCTGCTGCGACACTCGAAGAAATGGGTGTTCCTCAGTATGTGATCGACAACAATCTTTGCCCAGGTCTACCTAACTGGGAAGCTTTGAAGAATTGTAAAGATGTCTTCACAACTGCTGACTCTGAAGGCAAAGGCCGTTGGTTGGAAGGCCCGCAAAGCTGGCATGGTGATCTAATGCCTGAGCGTGTTGCAGCGCTTGGTCTTGGTGACGACTATGTTGTTAAATTTGCTGGTGGTGCCGATGCTATCTGGGCTGAACTTGCTTCAGCTGAGAAAGAGGGTCGTGGTATCATCACTTTTAACTGGACACCAAACTTTACAGATGCTGCTGGTTTCGTTTTCATCGAATTCCCAGAGTACACTGACGGTTGCCGGACGGCAGACGGTGGCGACGGTTCATGTGGTTCACCTAAAGGTTGGTTGAAGAAAGCGGCGAACTACAAGTTCCCGAAGACTCACCCAGCTGCGTACACTGCGTACTCAAAAATCTCGTTCTCTACACGTGACATCGGCCAAATGGCTGCTTTGGTAGACATCGACAAATTGAGCCACCAGGAAGCTGCCACTCAGTGGTTGGCTGACCATAAAGATGTTTGGGAACGCTTCA
>JBLHMX010000067.1:0-12898 GCA_047622625.1 Paracoccaceae bacterium
GTCGATCCATTTTCTGCTGGCAGGGCTGGCGCCTAAAATGGGTTTCACACTTGATACCGTGCCAATGAGTGCTGGCAAAACCTGGGTCGAATCCGATGATTTCATCGCCCATTGGGGCCGCGACGTTGGGCTTGCGCTGTTAACCTGGGTTACATCAACTGCCTCGGCTCGGTGTGACATGGACGCATTGGTTAGCCACGGCCGTGAAATGGGCAGCCTGATCGGAGCTGATATTACTCAGGCCGCAGGATTGATCCCATTTGATGCAATGTCGCCGAAAGTGGATTTTGCTTTATCCACCAGCCTGAAATGGATGTGCGGAACCCCGGGCGCGGGCATTATGTATATCGACAAAGCGCTTGTGTTGGAACTGCAGCCTGAAACACGCGGTTGGTTTTCCCAGAACAACCCATTTTCCTGGGATTTCGACAAATTTGAATATGCGCCCGACATTCGCCGGTTTGACACTGGCACACCGGGATCGGTGGCAGCAGTTGCGTCATTGCCCGCGATGCGTTGGCATGCCAGCCAAGATCAATCGCAATTGACGGCCCATAATCGAGAACTGGTCGATCAGATTATCGCACGCGCTGACGGGCTTGATCTGCCACTTCGGTCGCCGCGAGATGCGGACAAACGCGGCGGGTCGGTCATGTTAAATATGCCAAACAAAGCCGAAGCTGCCGCAGTCGCAGGCGCGCTGGGCGTTGAAGGGTATTCGGTTGATTTTCGCGGTCCGATCATGCGTCTTTCACCGGGCATTGTGACTCAGAAAGAATGCATCGACGCGGTTTTTGATATCACAAGCGAGGTGATGAACCGTCGCAAACGCCGTTTTGCCGGTAAGAGAAACCAAAGTGTAGCCAGCGATGGCGGGGCGCAACGAGTTCTGGGCTCGCTTGGGTCCATGCTTTTGTCTGGCCAGGTCAAAGTAGTCGACTGTACCGCAGTTTTGGGCCCCGATACCCCGATCCTTCGCTTGCCGGAAGACTTTGCCAAGAATACGCCGAAAGTCGAAATCCATAAAATCAGCGAATACGATGCCGATGGCCCATTCTTTGCTTGGAACTGGCTGAAACTGGGCGAGCATTCCGGCACCCATTTTGATGCGCCGCACCATTGGATCAGCGGTAAGGATTTTGAAGATGGCTTCACGGATACCTTGGATGTTCAGCGTTTGATGGCACCTGTGAATGTTATCGATTGCTCAAAACAAGCAGCCGAAGACGCCGATTTTCTTTTGACCGAAGACCACGTGAAAGTTTGGGAAACCCAACACGGCGAGATTAACCCGGGTGAATGGGTTGTTATGCGAACTGACTGGGATAAGCGGATGCACGATGAAGAATTATTTCTGAACGAGGATCCTGATCCCTATGAAGACGGCTCGCACAGCCCAGGCCCGACAACTCAGTGCATGGATTACTTGTTGTCCAAGGGCATCGTTGGGTGGGGCACGCAATGCATCGGTACTGACGCGGGTATGGCCGGCAAAATGAGCCCACCGTATCCGGCCCATAACTACTTGCACCGCGACAATTGCTTTGGCTTGGCAAGCTTGACCAATCTTGACCAGCTTCCAGCAAAAGGCGCGATCCTGATTGCCACGCCTTTGAAGATTGAAAACGGCACGGGTTCGCCCATTCGCGCACTTGCGCTTGTTCCGCTGGCTTGATCAGCCAAATCTGGTGTTTTGAGGGTGAGAACGTCCTATACATCCTTGTTCAAACGCATTAGACGCCGACAATTGACTTCATTCGACGGGCTTGTGGCATTTACTTGCGGGTTGTTGAAATAGAAGTGGGCGAACTGCCCCTATCCTGCAACTATGACAAAAGAAGAAGCTATCGTGATACAGGCTCTCTCCGATGCGCTCGAAAAGCGCGGATATACCACCCTGACACCCGTTCAGGACGCTGTGACAAAACCCGAACTAGGCAACGCCGACCTTCTGGTCTCGGCCCAGACCGGATCTGGCAAGACCGTTGGTTTCGGGTTGGCTATTGCGCCGACATTGCTTGGTGATGAAGCAAGGTTCCCAACTGCTGGCAAACCGCTCGCGCTGATTATTGCGCCGACACGCGAACTTGCCTTGCAAGTAAAACGCGAACTTGCTTGGCTTTACGCCGAAGCGGGCGCGGTCGTAGCTTCTTGTGTCGGTGGCATGGATATGCGCGAAGAACGTCGCGTGCTTGATCGTGGCGCACATGTAGTTGTTGCCACACCGGGCCGTTTGCGTGATCACATCATGCGCGGGTCATTGGCCATGGGCGGGTTGCGTGCCGTGGTATTGGATGAAGCCGACGAAATGCTTGATCTTGGGTTCCGCGAAGACTTGGAATTCATTCTGGGCGAAGCCCCTGAAAATCGTCGAACACTAATGTTTTCGGCGACTGTGCCACGCTCAATTGTTAATTTGGCGAAAAATTACCAAAAAGACGCGGTTCGCATTGTTACAACCACTGAAAATTCACCGCATTCCGATATTGAATACCGCGCGATGGCTGTTTCTGCCCGTGACGGTGAAAATGCGATCATCAATGTTCTGCGGTATTTTGAGGCGCCTAATGCGCTGGTGTTCTGCAATACGCGTGCAATGGTTAATCGCCTGACAACGCGGTTTTCCAATCGCGGCTTTTCAGTTGTGGCGTTGTCAGGCGAGCTGACCCAAAACGAACGGACGCACGCCCTGCAATCTATGCGCGATGGTCGGGCGCGGGTATGCGTGGCGACGGATGTGGCCGCTCGTGGTATCGATCTGCCGAACCTTGAACTGGTGATCCACGCTGAATTGCCATCAAATGCTGAAACAATGCTTCACCGGTCAGGTCGAACTGGGCGCGCTGGGCGCAAAGGGATCAGTACACTTATCGTGCCGCCAAAGTCGCGTCGAAAAGCAGAGGGCCTTTTGCGCGCTGCAAAGGTTGAATCGCAATGGGGCCCGGCCCCGTCTGCAGATGATGTTATTAAAAGGGATGAAGAACGCCTGTTGGGTGACGCGACTTGGAAGCAGGAAATAACCGAAGCTGAAGGCGTATCGTCCAAAAAACTGACTGACCTTTATGGCCCGGAAGTGATCGCTGCAGCCTATTTGCGATTGTACAATTCACGCCAATCAGCCCCTGAACATCTTGCCGAAGTTCAGGATGGCGGCGCTCCCCAACCACGCGCAGCTTTTGGCCCAAGCACGTGGTTCGCAATATCCGGCGGGCTTAGTGAAAATGCGGAACCGCGCCGATTGCTGCCGATGCTCTGTAAAGCCGGTAATCTTACGAAAGACGACATTGGTGCGATCCGCGTGCAGCAAGACCAGTCGTTTGTCGAAATCCGTTCAGCCAGCGTCGTTTCGTTTTTGGCTAGCATCGGTAAGAATATGAAAGTCGAAGGTGGTGCATCTGTCACCCAGCTTGACAAACCACCAGCTGCAGCAAGTGGGCCAAGACCCAGCTTTGCGTCCCGACAACGTGATCGCAAACCCAATGACGGCAAAGACAGAAAACCGCAGCGCGAGTATTCAAAGCCAAGCTCGAACGCAGATAGCAAGCCGGTTGACTGGAATGATGATCCGACACCGCGCAATAAGAAACCAAAGGGTGCGCCCAAGAAAGCCCAATACGGCAAACCACGCGAGCAGGGGAGTTCCCGTCCTGAACGTGATGGAGCTGATCGGTATAAGCCAAACCAGAACGCAAGCCCATCAAAACCGAAACCGGCGGGTCGCGTGGACGGCAAGAAAACCACCCCGGTTGGCAAACCCAATAGCAAAAAGAACAAGGCACGCGCGCAAGCCGCGGCTGCAGAAAAGTTTAACGCACGTAAGAAAAACTAAGCTGCCCCGTGACCTAGGCCGGTCAGTTGACGGGCCAGCCTAGGGCGTGTGATTTTGTGTGATCGAATCTGGCCCCAAGTCGCATTATGCCCATCAGAGCCATGCCTTGCGAAGCCGCAAGCCATTCAAAACCACACAAACATTTGCGTCGTAATTGGGCGATAATGTCGCACCCCGATTAGAATGTATGAAAAATCTGAACAACGTGAAGGGACCGATATTGAGTAGGTCCCGATATGTTTGAACGTCGAATTCCCGAATGGCTTCGCCACGCGCCGGCCCCTTCCGTACGCGGCTTCGCAACTCTTGCCGGGTTCGAAGCTGTGACCCGTGGCATCCTGATTTCAGTCTTTCCGCTGGCTATGTATGACGCGTTGAAAGATGCGGCTTTGATTAGCTCGGTCTATTTCGCAATAGGCATCATTTCGTTGATTGCTGGTTTGTTAGTCCCGTTCTTGAACCGGTTTATTCCACGTCGCTGGATGTATGCGGTTGGTAGCCTTGGATTCATTGGAGGGGCAATATTGGCCGCCATAGGTGGGCCTGAACTGACCGTGTTTGCACTTGGCCTGAATTCACTGGCGACTGTCGTCACTTTCGTATGTTTCAATGCCTATGTCTTGGATTACATCGCCCGCATCGAGCTTGGGAAATGCGAAACCCTGCGCATGTTTTATTCGGCTCTGGGCTGGACTGCCGGGCCTGTTGTGGGGGTTCTATTGTGGGGCTGGTGGAAGCCTGCACCGTTTTTGATCTCGGGCATCGGGGCGGTGGCTATGTTGGTGATGTTTTTTTACATGCGCATGGGAAATGGCAAATTAATTACCCGTGCCAAACGACCGCCACCGAACCCACTAGCCTTTCTTGGACGTTTCTTTCAACAACCGCGCTTGATCGCGGGATGGCTGTTCGCTGTTATTCGATCCTGCGGCTGGTGGGCTTATGTTGTCTATTTGCCGATCTTTGCCGTCGAAAATGGTCTAAGTGCGCAACTTGGTGGTGCAATGCTGTCGATCACTAATGCTGCGCTTTTCTTGTCACCTTTGATGCTGCGCTGGATGCAAGCTCATTCGCTGCGTTACGCCGTTCGGACCGGATTTATTGCCTGTGCCGTCTTGTTTTCCGTGGCCAGCTTTGGCACTGCCGCACCTTGGGTCGCGATTGCTGTTTTGTTCGTGGGCAGTTTCTTCCTAATCCTTTTGGATATTTGCGCGGGTTTGCCGTTTCTGATGGCTGTGAAACCGTCAGAACGCACCGAGATGTCTGCAATCTATTCCTCGTATCGAGACGTATCCGGCATTGCGACGCCCGGAGTGGCGTGGTTGGTACTGTTGGCAGCGCCGATCTCAGGCATTTTTGCAGCGGCCGGCGTTGCGAGCCTAGTGGCCTGGGGTGTTGCTGGTCGGATGCATCCTCGTTTAGGCGAAAGTCGCATCAAAATTCAACCCATGCATGAGTCGAATAACCACATCGGCGCTCAGCCCGCTGAATAGCGATCTTTTGTCTCAAACAGAGCGGCGCGAATGTCGTTCGGACCGCTCTGATGAACGCATTAACTTGCTGCGAGAACCTCGTTCAAAGCTTCGGTTGTCGCACCCACAATAATATCCGCTTCATCTTGGGTAAGGCACATCGGCGGGGCCAACCCGATGATGTCACCTTGGGGCATTGCGCGGGCGATCACGCCGCGTTTTAACATGCCGCCAACAACAGCGGGACCCGCTTTCAAAACTGCGTCTAAGGGCGCTCGTGTTTCTTTGTCAGCGGTCAGATCAATCGCGCAAAGCATGCCTTCGCCCCGGATTTCGCCAACATTCGGATGCGCCGCGAGCGCCGTGCTCATTTCTGCTTTTAAGTACCCGCCGACAGTCGCGGCATTTTCGATCAAACCAAGATCATCGATTAGGGTCAAGTTGGCCACGCCAGCAGCTGCGCAAATCGGATGGGCGGAATAAGTCCAGCCATGACCAATGGGTCCAAAAGCATCGGTGCCGTTTTCAAGAACGGTCCAGACTTTGTCTGAAATAATAGACCCCGACAAAGGCGCATAAGCAGATGTTAGGCCTTTGGCGATAGTGATGATATCGGGTTTGATACCATAATGATCTGAACCGAACATACTGCCCAAGCGACCAAAGCCTGTAACAACCTCATCGGCGATTAGCAGAATGTCGTATTTGTTCAAAACGGCCTGGATTGCCGCCCAATAGCCTGCTGGAGGTGGAACAATGCCGCCCGTGCCAAGAACGGGTTCACCGATGAAAGCGGCGACCGTGTCTGGGCCTTCGGCCTGGATCATTTTGTCCAACTCGGCGGCGCAATGGGCACTGAATTCTTCTTCGCTTAAATTGGCGTCCTCGCGGCGGTAATAATAAGGCGCTTCGGTGTGGACGACTTGGGCCAAAGGTAGATCAAATTTCTTGTGAAACAAATCAAGCCCGGTCAGTGATCCCGTCATCAGGCCCGAGCCATGATACCCACGCCACCGCGAGATAATCTTCTTCTTTTCTGGGCGGCCAAGGATGTTGTTGTAGTACCAGATCAGCTTGATGTTGGTTTCATTGGCGTCCGATCCTGACAGGCCGAAATAGACTTTCGACATGTTTTCTGGTGCGCGATCTATAATCATTTTGGCCAAAGTGATGGATGCTTCGGTGCCGTGGCCGACATAGGAATGGTAATAGGCCAGCTCTTGCGCTTGCTTAGCTATGGCGTCTGAAATCTCGGTGCGGCCATAGCCGACGTTCACACAGTAAAGGCCGGCGAACCCGTCTAACAGTTGTGTTCCATCGCGGTCTTGGATGTAAACGCCGCTACCCCCAGTAATGATCCGGTTTGGCAAATCACCGCGCGCAAAATCTGCAAGGTGGGTCGATGGATGAAAGAAATTCTCGCGATCCCATTCGGCCAATTGATCGTTCTTCAGCATTTATTTCTCCTCAAGCCCATTTGATCGGGCGGTTTGTTCTATTTCGCTTGTCTATTTGGTTAGCATCTTCGCCAGATACCGTTGAAATTCCCAGATCGTTTTTTCCTTGGGAGAAAGGCGGCCCGGTTCAGCCGCCAGCGCCTTGGCATTTCGCGCGATTGTTGATGTTATCGGTTTATCTTCGGCATTAATGGCATGAAAACTGGCTTTAAGCGTCGCAACGCGCTCATCAAAAGCCGCACCTTCTGGCATGGCGTTTGGATGCACATCCACACCCCAAAGAACACGCACTTTGTTGGGGCTAATTGGCATCAAAGACATCCAAAATGTGCGTTCAGCCGAAATCGAAGCAACGTGCGATGGGAATGCACCAAACAGGGGCACGCTTTGCGCCTCGTTGTCTGTCAGGGCCGGATTGGGGTTTTCCATCGCATCCCCGTATTCATATGCAACATCGGCAATTCGACCCTGCGTGTACATGCAATAGCCGCTTCCACCTTCCACGACATGTGCCAACCGGGTCGGCAAAACTGGTTCTACAGTTTTCGTATGCACGGCAAACAGATGGTACGGTTCCATAAAGTTCTGAAAAAGGATCTTCCAGTTTGTGTCCCAGATTTCGTCGACTTGGAACAAAGTGCGGTAGCTGGCGACCTCATAATTCGCGAGAAATTCTGAGAGCGGCGCAAGGCGCGGTGCAAGTGGGGCAGCTTGCGGGTTAAGGTTGACATAAACCCAGCCTAGCCATTCCTCGACGCCAAATTGCGGCAGTTTGCAGGTGTTTTTGTCAAAATCGCCGGGCATATGTGACGCACCGATTAACTGCCCATCCAGCGTATACGTCCAAGCGTGATAAGGGCAGGTAATTTTGCTGCTGATGTTACCCTGGCCTTCCAAAAGGCTCATCATCCGGTGGCGACAGATATTGGACATGGCCCGTAAGGCGCCGCCGCGATCACGAAGAATGATCACTTCGTCCCGGCTGATGGTGGTGACTCGATAATCGCCCGGGTTTTCAAATTCATCAGACCGCCCGACGCAAATCCATTCGTGATTGAAAATCTCGTTTAGCTCGTGATCCAGAAATTCGGCCGATGAATAAACCTGTGGCGGTGTTGCTTCTGCTTGATCTGAGGGTAGGTTGGCGTTTTTACGCACGGCATCAAGAAGATCGGGCAAGGTCATGTTTGGTTGCATGTTCAGGCTCCGTTTCCTAACGCGATAAATGTTCGGCAATTTTGCCTAGAAATTCGAGACCCTGCGCCAGTTCATTAAGTTCGATGTATTCATCAGGTTTATGGGCGCGGCTAATATCGCCGGGGCCGAATACCACCGTTGAAAAATTGGCGTCACTGAAATAGCCCGCGTCGGTTCCAAAAGACACAACACTTGTGCCGTTGATGCCTGTAATTGAACTGACAAATTCAGAGGCCTTGGCCGCGTTGCGATCATCCAACGGTGGAACCGCCGTTTCGGTTATGATCTGAATATCTGTGTCGGGGCTGATTGCCCTGAGTGCCGGTAAGATTTCTGATTTGGCATAGGCTTCAATCTGGGCAATCACTATCGCGCCATCTTCGCCTGGCATAGGCCGATATTCCCAGTTGAAGTTGCACCAGCCTGCGGTGGCGTTTCGTGCGGCACCGCCTTCAATCGTGCCGATGTTGAACGTTGGGTAGGGTGGATAAAAAGGCGAATTCTTAATCGGGTTTGCTGCGCGTGTAGCGCCCAAGGATTCGATCTTGGCGACCAATTTCATCGCGGCATTAATCGCGTTCGCTCCTTTGCCGGGATCACACGAATGCACAGCGTGACCAATGATTTCAGTGCGCATTTCGTAACCACCCTTGTGGCCGGTCACGATTTTCATATCTGTCGGTTCACCCACGACGACAATTTCCGGGCGAAACGGATTGGTCGACATAGCGTTCAGCAAAACCGGCATCCCCAATCCGCCGATTTCTTCATCGTAAGAAAAGGCAATATGGATGGGTTTTTTCAAGGCAGCAGATTTGAAGTGAGTTACTGAGGCCAGAACACAAGCCAAAAACCCTTTCATATCGACCGCGCCGCGACCAAAAAGCTGGTCGCTTTTGCGTGTCAAAACAAACGGATCGGTCGCCCATATCTGACCGTCAACCGGTACAACATCCGTATGGCCACTTAGCACGACGCCGCCGTCAGTTTGCGGTCCGATGGTGGCGAAAATATTTGCCCGCTCACCGGTTTCATCAAAACTTAGTTCGGACGCGATACCATGACCCGCAAGATAGTCCTGAATGTAGCTGACAATCTGATGCGTTGGCTTTCCTGACGTCGTTTCAAAACCTACAAGCGACGCCAGAATTTCAACAGCGGCTGCAAGTGTTTCGGCTTGGTCTGGCTTTGGCGAAGTTTTCATGGGCCCAATAATGACCGACCAATCAGGGTCAGCATCCTTTGAAGATCGATACTACGCGCGTGACCAACACCGCGAATATCATTTGCGGTCATCGCGGCGCGGATTTTCAGCAATTCGTTAAGCTGTCCCGAGAATACTTCTTCCCAACTAAACTGCGGCAGGAACGTATACCAGATACGTGCGACGCGATAATATAAAAGCTCGATGGTTTCGCGCAAGGGCGCGTTGCCGGTTAAGTCAGACAACAGCCGTTGCAGCTCGTTTGCGATAATGGCAAGGGCATCGAAGTTACCACGATCGGTTTCCAGCTTTTTCGTGCGCGCAATGATGTCGTCAATAGTCGCCATATGCTGCGGCGTAATTTCAATGGGTGATAGGTCACCCATCATTTCGGCAAGCCGCTTGCGCAGGTCATAAGTTTCTTTGAACGTGTATAGATCGATGTCGGTTACGATGGTCCCAACCCCGTTTTTGATCTGAACCAGTCCCATAAACTCAAGCTTATTAAAGACACGCTTGATCGGCGTTCGGCTAAGGCCGAATTCTTCGGCAAGCGCGCCCTCGCTTAAAACCGTTCCGGGGCGGTAGACAAGCAGACAAATGCGGTCTCGCAATGTGCGATAGATGCGTTCAAAACGCTCAGAGCTTGTTTCAACGTCGGCAGGCAGGCTTACCATTTCTGCCAATTTTTGCATCTGGACCTCCTTTGCATCGCATTTTGAATATTGACTCGGCCCAGCAATAAGGGTGATCATTCCTAAAATCAAGCTGTATACAGGGTGCAACGCACTTTCCAACTCAAGTAATTCGGCATTTCAAGAACAGGATCAAGATATGGCCCCCCCATTTTCGCGTGATGAGTATTCTGACAGGCTGAACTGCGTGCGCACCGCCATGCAAGCTCGTGGTCTGGATGTTCTGGTCATTGGTGATCCAGCAAACATAAATTGGTTGACGGGTTACGATGCCTGGTCGTTTTACACGCCTCAAATCATGGTTGTCGGCGACGAACTTGATCCCACATGGCTTGGTCGTGAAATGGACGCTGGTGCAGCGAAGTTCACAACTTATTTGCCAGACTCGCAGATCGTACCCTTTCCAGAAATCTATGTGCAGCAAACGACGGTTCATCCTGCCCAATTTATGGCTGAATGGATGAAGTCCAAACAGTTGAACGGCAAACGGATCGGGTATGAAAGCGATGTCTATTACTTGACACCCGCCGCAGTTGGACACCTGAAATCTGGCTTGCCCAACAGCGATTGGAGCGACTGTGGGCTTCTTGTGAACTGGCAACGACTTACGAAAAGTCGCGCTGAAATTGTGATGCTCCAACAAGCCTCGGTGATTGCCGGTCTGGCGATGCAAACGGCCTATGACGGCGTAAGACCCGGTGTTCGGCAAAACAATCTGATGGCCGATATTGTGGCAGCCCAAATCAGAGGGACGCCGGAATTTGGCGGCGACCAAACGGCGTTGCATCCGTTGGTTTTGGCGGGCGAGGCAGCATCGACAGCCCACCCGATGTGGACTGACGCAACCTTTGAAAAGAACCAAACGATTGCGTTCGAGCTGGGGGGATGTCGCAAGCGATATAACGCCGGGCTGGCCCGAACTGTGCATCTGGGCGAGCCACCCAAAACCTTGATGGCCACCGCCAAGGCCGTGGAGGAAGGTATGGAGGAAGTATTAAGTGCAATGAAAGCACATGCACTTTGCAGCGATGTGCACGCTGCATGGCAGGCGGTTTTAGACCAATACGGATTAAAAAAGAACAGCCGGATCGGATACTCAATCGGGCTTGGTTATTCGCCAGATTGGGGGGAACACACCATCAGTTTTCGCCCTGACGATCATACGGCATTGCCAGAAAATGCAGTCGTCCACATCATTCTTGGCATGTGGAATGACAGTTGGGGAATGGAATTAAGCGAAACCATTCATGTCCGCGCTAACGATGCGGTTTGTCTGACACAATTTCCGCGCGATGTGCATGTGATTGACGTCTAAAGATACGGAGGCAAAGACTTTGAGTAAGAAATTAACATCGGCTCAGATCGAGGCGTTTCACCGAGATGGCTTTGTGTCGCCAATCGACGTATTTACCGAAGAACAAGCCCAAGAATTGCGGTACGCGCTTGAGGCAGCCGAAGAAAAGTGGCCGGAAGCGATGAAAGGTGGGGCGCGGAATAATGCGCATCTTAATCTAATGTGCCTTGACGAAATTGTGCATAATTCGGCCCTTGTGGACGCGGTGGAAGATCTGATCGGCCCGGATATTCTGAACTACGGAACTGTTCTTTTTATTAAAGAGGCCCATGACCCGGGCTTTGTCAGCTGGCATCAGGATGCCCGTTACATGGGGCTGGAACCCCATGTGGGCATCACTGCTTGGGTGGCGTTAACCACTGCAAGTGAAGAAAGCGGTTGTATGCGAATGATCCCGGGCAGCCAGGGCGACATTAGGGACCACAACGATACTTATGGGGAAGAAAACATTTTAACCCGCGGTCAAGAGGTTCAGGACGTCGATGAAAGTAAAGCTGTGTCAACACCGTTGAAGGCTGGTCAAATGTCGATCCACAGTGCGCGCGTGGTTCACAGCTCGCTTCCTAATCGCAGTAACGATCGCCGCATCGGATTTGTCATCCAATCTTTTATGCCGCCCTATGTTCAGCAAAAACATGCAAGGGTCGGCGCTCAATTAATTCGTGGAAGCGACCCGTTTGGGAACTTTGACGTTCTTGGCCGCCCCAAGTCAGACATGGCGCCGTTAGATTTGGTCAAACGTGACAAGGTCAACAAAACCTGGGCGGATATATTGTACCACGGGGCGCAAAAACGACGGGATTTTTGATGTAACGCACATGCGCTTGATCGCTTCAATCACCGGCATGCGTGGAAACCCGCACTGACGAGCACGAGTTTCCTTTGATATTCACGATTTCATTCGGCAGGGTGCACGCGTAACTTGACTGGTGCAGATTTTGGAAACCGGAACCATCCGACGATCGTTCCGAGGGTGGAACGCTTCTGTTTGCCATCAAGCTTGTGCTTCGGGATCGCCATTGCTGCAATTTCCCGTTCTGCGCGCCAACTGATTAGACGCGGCGATGAATGATCGTAGGCGCTACCTAAATAGCTATTTTCTAGATTGTTAAGGTACGCTTGGTGGGCGATGAGGTTTGGATCCATATTCATTGTTTTGTACCCGCTATGTTGTTTGATTGATAAAGTGAAGCTAGAAGCGGTGCGGCAACGCAGTGTGCAACGGAGCGTGAAAAAAGTGCAAAACCGACAATCACGCGAGATTTCTTTGCTCAGCCCAATTGTGCGGATCCAGCTTCTTGGGCCGTTTCAAATGTTTGTCGGCAATCAAAAGGTGACCCTAAGCGCCCGCAAAGCGAAGGCCCTGATGGCGTATCTGGCTGTTCGGCTAAACGAAGAAGTGCCGCGTGACACCTTGGTTGGGTTATTGTGGAGCGATCGTGGCCCAGATCAAGCCCGCGCTAGTTTGCGCCAGTCCTTGTCGTCAATTCGCAGCGCGTTAGGCTCCGCTGCTGAGAAGGCGCTTTTTAGCACCAATGACTTCGTTAAGTTGACCAGTGACGCGGTCTCTGTGGACCGACGCGTGATTATTGTACTTCCGGCAAATGCGCCGATCGACGGTTTTGGCGATCTTGCCACCCAATTCCACGGTGTGTTCTTAGTGTCTGATTCAAATCTCTACGCATAATTA
>JBLHMX010000068.1:0-12746 GCA_047622625.1 Paracoccaceae bacterium
GCCCGCGCAATGTCTTCCATTGACGTCTTTTTGAACCCATATTGGGCAAAAACGGTTAGAATTTCGCTTACGGTTTTAAGATCACTCATTTAGTCACCTTGACATTATGGTTCCAAATTGTAAATACAGTAACAACAAGAACAATACCCTGCAACATTTCATCATTGGAACAAGCCCCATGCCAGCAACAATACACGATTCAGGTTTCAAGAACTGGACGCCTGACCTTTTGCCTGACCTAACTGGAAAGACCTACGTGATCACCGGCGCAAATTCGGGGATAGGCTTTGAGGCGGCTGTGTATCTTGGCAAAGCGGGCGCTGATATCGTCATTGTGTGCCGGACGCCTTCAAAGGCCGAGGCTGCCCAAAAGGCGCTAGCTGCCCAGATTAAGGGCAAGGTTGGTCTGGTGCAAATGGACCTAAGCGACTTAAGCTCGGTGCGTAAAGCCGCCGCAGAAGTTCGGGAACGTTTTTCGAAAATTGATGGTTTGATTAACAATGCTGGCATTATGCAGACGCCGCAAACTAAAACCGTGGATGGGTTTGATTTGCAGATGGCGTCTAATCACCTTGGCCATTTCCTATGGACCGGCCTGTTGCTTGACCTTGTCGAAGCCGCAGAAGGGCGGATTGCTGTGGTTTCAAGCCTTGTCCATAAATTCAAGGACTTGGACCTGGATGATTTCATGTCCGACAAGAAATACAGCCCAACAGATGCTTATAGTCAAAGCAAACTGTCCAATTTGATGTTCGCGTTCGAACTGGATCGTCGACTGGAGGCTGCGGGAAGCAAGGCGATCTGCATTGCGTGCCATCCGGGATATTCCAACACGCAATTGCAAAGCACGGGGCCAAAGGGCTTGTTCAAAATTCTGTACAAAGTGATCAATCCGTTATTGGCGCAGCCATCTTCAAACGGCGCAATTCCCACAGTCTTGGCGGCGGCAGGCACAGAAGCCAAGCGCGGCGGATATTACGGCCCCAAACGCATGTCCGAAGCACGCGGCCCAGTCAGTGACGCGATCGTCGCAGATCACGCCTTGGACCAAACCAAGCAAGCCAAGCTTTGGGAAAAAAGCGAACAGCTGGTTGATTTTGTGTGGGAAATACCCGCGTTGAAATCGGTTTAGTATCGTCGCCGGTTCCATTTGGATAAAATAGCGTTTTGCGATCACGCGGTCTGTTGGGCTCTTCCCGTATCGCTTGCAAATTTGGCTAACATCATTCCGACTAACATTGCAGGAACAAAAACAAACGTGCCACCAGCGGCAAATGGCAGGGCCGTTATTGCCGGGCCTGGGCAGAAACCGCTTAAGCCCCAGCCGACACCGAATGTGGCTGCACCAACGATTAGTCGCGTGTCGAAATCTGTGCGCGTCGGTATGTCAAAAAAGTTGCTAAAAAGCGGCGTCGCGCGCTTTCGTACCAGCCAATACCCCGGTGTCGTCACAAGGATGGCGCCGCCCATTACAAAGGCGAGGCTTGGATCCCAATTGCCGAACAGATCCAGAAAATTCTGCACTTTAGCGGGGTTGGCCATGCCAGATAATATAAGTCCGATGCCAAAAAGAAGACCGGCGAATAACGTGCTTAAGAGACGCATAACCTTAACCCCCTACAACATGACGAAGAACGAAAACCGTCACAAATGCGGTGATCATGAATATAACAGTGGCCGCAATTGATCGGGCCGATCCGCGGGAAATACCGCAAACGCCGTGTCCGCTGGTGCAGCCACCGCCCAGAATTGATCCAAACCCTACTAAAACACCACCTACTGCGAGTAGGGGGAAATTGTTGGAAACGAAATGCTGAGGCGCGTCCGAACTGAAAAGAAACCAAAGCGGTGCGGCTAGCAGAAGGCCAGCCAAAAATATCACTCCTTGCGGCAATTCTGCTCTGTCACTGGAGGGCGGCAAAACGCGCGAAATGATCCCGCTTATTCCTGCGATCTTTCCATGGGTCGCCATAAGAATGACGGCTGACAAGCCAATCAACCCGCCGCCAAGCAATGATGCAATCGGTGTGAATTCAGTTTCCATCGTGAAACGCCTTGTGCTGTTGTGAAATACCTAGGCCCTTAGTTATATAAGCAGGCATGAATAAACAAGATAGTTAAAGGGGATCACTGCTGATCCGTGACTTTGATCGATCTGGAATCCAAAATTTAGGTATATAGGATCACAAGGGTAAAACCCGTTGTTCCAGAATACTCTCCATTGCGAAATATGACGTCACACTGTCCAATTCGACCTTGGAAATCAGGCGTTGGTAGACCGCGTCATAGCTGGTCATGTCTTGGGTCACTACCTTTAACATGTAGTCATAGTCGCCGCCGATGCGGAAGAAATCTGTAATCTCGGGAATGGTAGTGACATGCTGACGAAACTGTCGCAGCCAGTCCGCAGAATGGTGACGCGTGCGCAGCATAACAAAAACCACCAAGCCAAGCCCCAGCTTGTCGCGATCTAACCGCGCTGTGGTGCCTTGGATAATCCCGGATGCATTCAACGCTTGCAGACGCCGCCAACAAGCGTTTTGCGATAAGCCAATTTTTTCCGCTAACTCGCGTTGCGAAAGCGAGGCATCTTTTTGCAGGGCGGCAAGAATCGTGCGATCAACATGATCTGGATTATGGGAATTCATGTGGTCATATGACACAAAGCAATGGGAAATAACAGTGATAAACATACCAACAATCTAAGGTATATGGTGTCAAATAGGCTTAACAACAGGAAAGCCGATTATGCCCTTAACTAAATTCCGCGCAAGCATTGAAACTTTGGACCCAATCAAGACCCTGCGTCAGGGGCTAATCGGTGAAGGTATCAATATTCCGGGCATCAACGGTGATGTGCCATTGGTCTATGCCGATTTTGTTGCCTCGGGGCGGGCGTTGCAGCAAGTGGAAGATTTTGTTGCCCAACATGTTTTGCCATTCTATGCGAACACGCACACCGAAGACAGTTTTTGCGGCCATTACACAACCCGTTTACGTGAAGATGCCCGGGCTGAAATTGCCCGGTTTACTGGTGCTGAAAACGACTGTTCGGTTATTTTTGCGGGGTCTGGTGCCACGGCTGGGTTGAACCGGCTTGTCAAATTACTGGGTATTGAAAAGGCACAAAATCCGGTTGTTTTGCATGGGCCCTACGAGCATCATTCAAACATCCTGCCGTGGCGTGAAAGCCGTGCCAAAGTTATCGAAATTCCCGAAGCGACCGGTGGCGGACCGGATTTAGCGGTATTAGAGGCAACGCTCGTTGATCATGCCGCTTGCGATCTGATTATCGGCAGTTTTTCTGCGGCCTCAAACGTAACTGGCATCATAACAGACACAGACCCAGTAACTCGATTGTTAAAGAAATATCGGGCGGTATCGGTGTGGGATTACGCAGGCGGCGCGCCTTATCTGTCGATTGATATGGCGACCGGTACAGACGCGGAAAAAGATGCGGTTGTGATTTCGCCTCATAAATTTCCAGGCGGGCCAGGAGCCTCAGGCGTGATGATTTTGCGCGACAACGTGGTCAAGATAAAGCGGCCCAGTTGGCCGGGTGGCGGAACAGTTTCGTATGTTTCGCCCTGGGATCACGACTATGTCGATGATCTGACCACACGCGAAGAGGCCGGGACGCCAAATGTCATTGGCGACATTCGGGCGGCATTGGTATTTATTGTTAAAGACGTAATTGGCCAAGACTCGATCGCCAAACGCGAGGTGGCGCTTAACGATATTGCAAAGCTTGGGTGGTCCGATAATTCCGCGCTGACCCTTCTTGGTGTTGCGCACGACCATCGGCTACCTATCTTTTCATTTCTTGTCACTGACGCGAATGGTGAATTGGTTCACCACAAAGATTTCACCCGCGCGCTAAGTGATGTTTACGGCATTCAAACACGTGGCGGCTGTGCGTGCGCTGGGCCATATGGGCACAGTTTGCTTGAGGTCGATCGTCAAACATCTGAAGCCCTGCGCGATCAGGTTCTTTCGGGCAATGACTTGGCAAAACCTGGGTGGGTCCGGCTGAATTTCAGCTATTTGATGAGCGACGAAACCGCGGCTTATATCATCGCTTCAGTTGGAGAACTGGCAAGCCAATGGGCCGTGTTCAACGCATCGGAAACCGCGGCGTAAGTGCTGGCGAAAATCACACCTAATTGGTCGTGACTTTTCACGTACCGTTTTTTCAGTCAAATCCCTATGGCGCAGGCCTAGCGAAAGGTCTAATGCCGAAGGATGATCAGGCATCTAAAACCCAAAACCGTTACACTGGATCAGGCGAAAACCCTGCCGCGTTGGCGACAGCCAATTGTGCTGTTGTTTTTGATGGCAGCGGCCATGCCTTTGGCGTTTTCAGTCTGGAGCGCGCTTTTAAACAATTTCGTCATCGAGGTGGCGGATTTTGACGGTGTGAAAATCGGCTGGCTGCAAACCGTGCGTGAAATACCAGGTTTTTTGGCGGTGGGCGTCATTGCCATTATCATTTTCATGCGTGAACAGGTGCTGGGATTAGTATCGTTGGTTGCATTGGGACTGGCGACCGCGATTACGTCTTATTTCCCAAGTTTTGAGGGATTGCTGGTCACAACGATGATCGGGTCGCTTGGTTTTCACTATTACGAAACCGTCAATCAATCGCTGCAATTGCAATGGATCGATCGCAAGCGCGCGCCGCAAATGCTGGGTTGGATTGTCGCCAGTGGGTCAGCCGCCGCTTTGTTGGCTTACGGCTTTATTCTAATCGGCTGGAAATATGGCAGCCTAACTTATGAAGCTACATATATCATTGGCGGCGGGGCGACCGTGGCGTTGGCGGCATTCTGTTTCTTTGCCTATCCGCAATTTGAAGCCCCGACGCCGCAGATCAAACGTATGATCTTCCGAAAACGCTATTGGTTGTATTACGCCATGCAATTCATGGCGGGCGCACGGCGTCAGATATTTATCGTATTTGCCGCGTTCATGATGGTCGAAAAATTCGGTTTTGAAGTTCACATGCTGACAGCGTTGTTTTTGATTAACTACGTGGCCAACATTATCTTCGCGCCGATCATGGGCCGCGTTGTGACAGTTTTTGGCGAACGCAATGCGTTGGCTTTTGAATATACTGGCCTGACATTTGTCTTTTTGGCCTATGGCGGGATCTATTATTTCGGCTGGGGAGCGGCGCTGGCGGCGGCGCTTTACGTGATCGATCATTTGTTTTTCGCTTTGGCTTTTGCCCAGAAAACCTATTTCCAAAAAATCGCCGATGACAAAGACATCGCCCCAACAGCTGCGGTGGCCTTTACCATAAACCACATTGCGGCGGTGGTTTTACCGGCCCTGCTTGGCTATCTCTGGATTACGTCACCCGGCATGGTCTTTGGTCTTGCAGCGGCTATGGCGGTCACGTCCTTGATGTTGGTTTTATTGATCCCGCGTCATCCCGATAAAGGCAATGAAACCATTTTTTCTAACCGCCGCGCGCGACAGCCCGCCGAATAAAAGATGACGCAAAGCAGCGCTAGATTTTTAACGGGCTCTACGATGGGTCACGTGGTCAAGATGACCCTAACGGGGTCGCTTGGCGTAACGTTTATGTTTCTCATCGATGCGGCCAACTTGTTTTGGGTGTCATTACTGGGCGTCGAGCGGTTGGTGGCTGCGCTTGGTTTTGCTTGGATGATCCAATTTTTCGCCGTTTCTTTCGGTATGGGCATGATGATTGCTGCAATCGCAGCCGTATCGCGCCTGATCGGGCAATCCAATCGGGCCGAAGCGCGCCGCCAGACCACTGTTTGCGCGATCACAGCGTTTTTATCGCAGGTGGCTGTTGCCGGTCTGACTTTGTTTTTTCGCCATGATCTATTGGCACTTGCGGGGGCCGAAGGGCAAACGGCGGTCGAGGCAGCGCGGTATCTGATGATCTCGATGCCGTCCTTGCCATTTATGGCCATCGGCATGGTTGGGTCGGCTGTTCTACGGGCAGAAGGTGACGCTTGGCGGGCAATGGCGGTAACGTTGGTGTCAGGTATGGTATCGATGGTCATTGATCCTTTCTTGATATTTCAACTTGGTTTGGGCCTGGACGGGGCCGCACTTGCCGTTGTTTCGGCACGGGTGCTGTCTGCCTGTCTGTCCATTTATTTCGTTATAAAGGTGCATGATCTGGCCGCCCGGATCAGTTTTGTTGATTTCAAACGCCTGTTTCCACCGTTTGCGGTTATTGCCGGGCCTGCTGTTTTAACTCAGCTTTCTACGCCTTTTGGCAACTACATTGTAACGTCAGTAATCGCTGGATTTGGCGACGGGGCGGTTGCTGGTTGGGCCGTGGTTTCGCGGTTGACTGTGCTGGCTTTTGGCGGACTGTTTGCGCTGTCGGGCGCAATCGGCGGCATTTTCGGGCAGAATTACGGGGCAGGGCGGTTTGATAGGGTCAAACGGACCTATCGCGATGCCCTGATCTTTTGCCTTGTTTACACGTTGATCGCCTGGAGCCTGCTTGCAACGGCCACGGGCTTTGTCATCACATCCTTTGGTCTGGGTGCAGAGGCGTCAAAAATAATCTCGGCGTTTACTTTGCTTGCTGCTGGCGGCTGGATATTTACTGGCGCGCTGTTCGTCGCCAATTCGGCCTTTAATTCTCTGGGCCGCCCGCTTTGGTCGACTTTGTTCAATTGGTCGCGCGATGGGGTGATCTTGTGGCCTTTGGCGATCCTGTTTAGCGGCTGGTTTGCATCAACTGGCGCGGTCTACGGTCAGGCGTTATCCGGGGTGATCGTCGGGACAGCGGCGGCTATCACGGGATGGTTATATGTGACCCGACTAGACAGACAAGGAAACGCAGAATATTTGACCGCAAAAGGAGATCGCAAATGAATGTTTTTGGACGCCAAATCCCTGCAATGCCAACAGCACAAACCGCCTTGCGTGGACGCGCCAATCCGATGGCGACCGCAGAAACCCATTTTATAAACGGCCGGCCTTTGTCTGGGAATGTGCCAGATGGGTTTGACACTATCCTGCTTGGAATGGGCTGTTTTTGGGGGGCTGAACGATTGCTGTGGCAACTGACAGGCGTTTGGGTCACGTCAGTCGGATATGCAGGCGGTGTTACCCCAAACCCAACTTATGACGAAACATGCACGGGCAAAACCGGCCATACAGAAGTTGTGGCGGTGACCTATGACCCCGATGTAATTTCTTTGGAAACTCTGCTGAAAAAGTTCTGGGAAAACCATGATCCAACCCAAGGCATGCGGCAAGGAAACGATCGCGGTTCGCAATATCGATCAGCGATATTTACGACCACAGAGGCGCAACTAAAAATTGCCGAAGGCTCGAAGGAAACATATAATAAACAACTGTTTGACAAAGGCTATTCCGCCATCACAACGGATTTGGCACTAGTCAGTGTTTATTACTTTGCAGAAGAATATCATCAACAATATTTGGCCAAAAACCCTGGCGGATATTGCAACATTGGTGGCACGGGTGTTTCGTGCCCAACAGGATTAACGGATTAAACAATGCCAACATTTACTGCTGTATCCACTGTGGCCGACCAAGAGAAAGCCAACGCCCTTGCCGAAGCGATGGAAGGCCTTACGCCGGAACCTACAGGTGTTGGCGTGACGTCAATCGAAAACGGGTCCGGTCTTTGGGAAGTTAGCGGGTATTTTATTGAACGGCCCGATGAAACTGGATTGGCCCTGCTTGGTATGGCATTTGGCGCACAGCAGTTTGCCATCGCGGAACTGCCTGAAACTGACTGGATTGCACATGTGAAACGCGAACTTGCGCCGATCGTTGCTGGACAGTTTTTTCTTTTTGGCAGCCACGACGCTGACAAAGTTCCAAGCGGCGTGATACCGCTGGCAATTGACGCGGCAATGGCCTTTGGCACCGGTCATCACGGCACGACACAGGGCTGCCTGATCGCGCTGGATCGCTTGGCCAGCCAAGGATTTGTCGGCCGCAACGTGGCCGACATCGGCTGTGGTACGGCAGTTTTGGCGATGGGGGCGGCGAAAATCTGGCAAGATGCTTTGGTTTATGCCAGCGACATTGACCAGGTTGCGGTTGATACGGCTATCGCAAATCTTGATGACAATGACCTTACCGGAAAGATCAACTGCGTGACCTGCCCCGGTTTTGAACACGCGGCGTTGGAAACAGCAGCGCCTTTTGATTTGGTTTTCGCCAATATCCTTAAAGCGCCGCTCGTGGCCTTGGCTCCGGATATGGCTGAAAATGTCGCTGAAAGCGGGTACGTCATTTTGTCCGGCATCCTGAATGAACAAGCTGCTGATGTGATCGACGCCTACTCTGAAACGGGCTTTCAATTGGTCAAGGCTGACGAAATCGGCGAATGGACAACACTTTGTTTGCAAAAATCTGACTGATAATCGCCTGATTTACTTGTTATCGCACCTCAAGAAAGACACGTGCGACCCGAAAGGATGAACAAGTGACCGATAGCAACATTCAGGATTTCCGCAAACGTATGAATAAATACGAAAAGGGCGGCAAGGGGTGGCGGTCGTACCTAAATGGCCGTCGGCGGGCCAGTGGCAAGCCGCTGTTCCGGCTGCGGGTGCCATGGTTTACGACCGTTTTGGTTCTGTCTTTGGTGTTCGGTATGAAAGCGTTCATCGTGCTGCGCGTTGGTGAACAGCAATACAGGGTAAGACTTGCCGCCTATCATGACCCCACCCTTGGCGAGCAGATTGGCCTTTACGTCATGCGTCCGGACCCCGTGACAATGACATTGCGCGATTTCGCTGATCCAATTATCGGGCGGTAAATTCGCACAAAAAAGGGGCCATATCCGTTTTGGATATGACCCCCAAATTTGCGATCGTCAGAGCGGTTTAGAAAAACCGGTGGGACGTTCCGTCAATGTTTTCAACATCGCCGCGGGAAAAACCGATATCATTCAGTTCGCGGTCTGACAGCTTGTTCAACACAATGCGTGTCTTCCGTGCCGTATTCCATTCAATCAGCGAAACGCGGATCGAGTCAAAGTATGACACGATGCGGTAAGTTGTTTCGGCCCCGAAAGGTGCCGGGCGTGTTGTTTCAAAAGTAGCCATGTTGCATTCCTTCATTAGTTAAGTTTGGCCGGTCATTCGCCGGTTGATAATTCGCATCTACGCCCTGATTCGGGTTTCCACAATTGGTGGTTTTGCATGGCTGAATTGCAGTTTTTGCATAGCAGGGTTCGCAAGGTTGAAAAGCGACCAAACCCTTGGAATCCTGCCTGAAACCGACGTTTTCGACATGGTTCTGCCGCAATAGTTTAAGGTTTCTTAACGAAAATAATTGGGTGAATTTTAACTTTCTGGGTTGTTCAACTGAACACTGGCCTATGTTCTTGTTTCGTGCTACCGATATTGCCAACAAAAAGAACAACAAGGGCAGGGCAACATGCGCGTCATCGGGATTGATCCGGGTCTTCGGAACATGGGTTGGGGGATCGTTGATGTGGATGGGTCGCGCCTGACACATGTGGCCAACGGCACTTGCACATCAAAATCGGGCGAACTTGCAGCGCGATTGCTTAGTCTGCATATCCAACTTGAAAGTGTGGTCGCCGAATTTGCCCCTGACACGGCGGCTGTTGAAACAACTTTCGTCAATTCAAACGGGGCGGCGACCTTGAAGCTGGGTCAGGCAAGGGCCATCGCGCTTTTGGTTCCAGCACAGGCAGGATTACCTGTCGCTGAATATGCGCCTAACACTGTTAAAAAAGTGGTGGTCGGGGTCGGCCATGCACAAAAGGAACAGGTGGCTCATATGGTAAAAACCCAACTTCCGACAGCGCAGTTGAACGGGCCTGATGCTGTGGATGCCTTGGCAATTGCCATGTGCCACGCGCATCATGCCCAGTTTTCGGGCCGCTTGGAGGCAGCCTTGCTGAAAGCGGGCGCATGATCGGGAAAATCACTGGGCGGTTGGATTATCGCGGCGAAGATCATGCGTTGATCGATGTGCAGGGCGTTGGCTATATTGTCTATTGCGCCAAGCCTACGCTGGCGATGATGCCAGCATCTGGCGGGGTTGTGGCGCTTTATACTGATTTGCTGGTGCGCGAAGATAATTTGCAATTGTTCGGCTTTCCAACTTTGGCTGAAAAAGAATGGCATCGCTTGTTAACGACTGTGCAGGGGGTTGGGGCCAAGGCGGCCTTGGCAATTGCCGGCACGCTTGGCGTTGATGGTGTTGCGCGGGCGATTTCGCTGGGGGATGCAACAGCGATCAAGGCAGCACCAGGCGTGGGGCCAAAGCTGGCCCAGCGAGTGGTGACCGAATTAAAAGACAAAGCGCCAGCGATCATGGCAATGGGGGCAGCTGGGGCTGCGCAAGCTGTGGCCGATGAAGCCGTGGTTATCGAGCCATCGTTTGATGTAAGGCCTGCGTCACCTGTTGAAACGTCTGGCGGCCCAGCTGCGCGCGCAGATGCTCTGTCGGCACTGGTCAACCTTGGCTATGGTCAAGGCGAAGCCGCGACCGCAATCGCTGAGGCGATGGCAGATGGCGGGGACAGCGACGCGTCAACGCTTATCCGGCAGTGCTTGAAGCTGTTGGCGCCGAAAGGGTAGCGATATAACATGACTGAACCCGATCCAAACCTGCGCCCCGAACCCCGTTTAGGCGATGCCGACCGCGCGCTGCGCCCGCAATCGCTGGATGAATTCACGGGCCAACGCGAACTGCGCGCCAATTTGGCGGTCTTTATTGAAAGCGCGCGCAAGCGTGGTCAGGCAATGGATCACACGTTGTTTTACGGCCCACCAGGGTTGGGTAAAACTACGCTCGCTCAAATCATTGCCCGCGAACTTGGCGTGAATTTTCGGATGACTTCTGGGCCGGTGTTGGCGCGTGCTGGTGATTTGGCTGCCATCCTGACAAATCTGGATGAACGCGATGTTCTGTTCATCGATGAAATCCACCGTTTGAACCCAGCTGTGGAAGAGGTGTTGTATCCCGCGTTAGAGGATTTCGAACTTGATCTGGTGATCGGTGAAGGCCCTGCCGCACGAACGGTTCGCATTGATTTGCAACCTTTCACACTTGTTGGCGCAACTACGCGCCTTGGCTTGCTAACGACACCGCTGCGCGACCGTTTTGGTATTCCGTCACGGTTGGAATTTTATACCGAAGACGAGTTGTTGAAAATCGTCAAACGCGGTGCGGGCCTGATGGGGGCCAATGCCGACGAAGATGGTGCACGCGAAATTGCGCGGCGCGCGCGTGGTACGCCACGTGTGGCTGGCCGTTTGTTGCGCCGTGTTGTCGATTTCGCAGTGGTTGAAGGCGACGGCAGTGTTAACAAAGCTGTCGCTGACAACGCCTTAACCCGACTTGGTGTGGATCATTTAGGATTGGACAGCGCTGATCGGCGTTACTTGCGATTGTTGGCGGAAAACTATGCTGGTGGTCCTGTCGGTGTTGAAACCATATCCGCCGCATTATCCGAAGCGCGTGATGCCGTAGAAGAAGTGATCGAACCTTATCTGCTGCAACAAGGGCTGATCCAGCGCACGCCAAGGGGGCGAATGCTGGCTGCGAAGGCCTGGCGTCATCTTGGCCTTGAAACGCCAAAACCCGTCGGCCAAACCGAACTTTTTGCAGATGACAAATGAGCGATACAGCCCTTACGCCCCACCAAGTTGAAAAACTGTTTGAAGCGGCTGACGGCACTTACCGGTTTTCGCGTTGGGGCCGCCCGATTGCGCCGGTCATCTTCGGTGTCGATGACGAAACCCTTGGACACATGAAGGACGCGATGGCGTCGGTCGCCTTGATTTCCGGAATGAAATTCATGGAAACCGATCCCGAGCTTGGAGCAAACCTGATGATGTTTTTCTGTCAGGATTGGGATGAATTGGACCTTGTCCCTGACCTTGATCAGTTGTTGCCTGATTTTGAGGCGTTGAAGGCCTCGTTGACACAGACCAATGCCAACCAATACCGCACGTTTTCGTTTGACGAACAGGGTGCGATAAAGATGTGTATCGTGCTCCTGCGGTTTGATGCTCATATGGCCGAAACGTCAATCCAAACACTTGGCGTTGGCCAGATGGCGCATTGCATTTTATTGTGGGGTGACCTAGCTTTCAAAGGCAACAGCCCAATTGCGCTGGTGCCGGAAAACGGCATGTGCATCGTCAAGCCGAACTATGCTGCTTTGATAAAGGCTGCATATAATGGGTTAATGCCGCCATCAGCGACGGATGCCAGCCACGCCATGCGGTTGGCGGCGCGGGGCGGTTTGATTTTGAAAGACCTGACTAATGAAGACGCATAAATTCCAGTGCCGGATATATTACGAAGATACCGACATGGCGGGCATCGTATATTACGCCAATTACTTACGGTACATCGAACGCGCACGGTCTGAACAAATCCGTGAACTTGGTGTCGATCAGAAAGTTCTGAAAGATGAAAACGGTATCGTTTTGGTCGTTCGCCGGATTGAAGCCGATTACCTTGCCTCGGCCCGGCTTGACGATGTTTTGACAGTTGAAACCACCCTGACCCAGGTTTCTGGCGTTCGGATTAAGTATCAGCAAGATGTGTTTTGCGGCGACAAAAAACTATTCGCCGCCAAGCTTGAAGTCGTTTCCATGACCGTTGGCGGCCGTCCGACGCGGCTTCCAGCGGATATTCGCCGAAAATATGCAGAAATAAACACCTGAAACCCTGTGAAGCCGCTGAAAAGTTGGTATTGAGCAGGAAACTGGGTAAGTTGG
>JBLHMX010000069.1:0-12744 GCA_047622625.1 Paracoccaceae bacterium
GGGTATTTCTCTACAACCTCTGGAAATGTAACCGACGACATCATCACGCAGTATCTGGAATTACATTCCTCTAAATGATGCTACCGGCGTCAGCCGGTAGTCCTTCACTTCTTCGGGCGTCGCAGGCTCGTTGCCGTGGGGTTTGATCTGGCCGTTATTGGTGTTGGCCACCGCGATCTGATCCATTTCCAGCTGCCGTTGGCGGTTTTCGGTATCAACCCGAAACACCGTCGCACCATTGTCGCGGGTGCGAAAATATAAGTTTTGGTCTTCGTCTGCCATATAACGCCCGTTATCTTACGTCAGCGATGCACAGAACGCTTGTATGCGCGAACATGCTTTCACCAATGCCTCGTCTGACGTAGCATAGCTGACCCTGAAGTTTGGCGATAGTCCGAATGCTGCGCCGAACACCACGGCCACGCCGGTTTCTTCAAGCAGGGCGGTTGCGAAAACTTCGTCATCGGTGATTTTCGTGCCTGCGACTGTGGTTTTGCCAAGGCAACCAGCGATTGATGGATACACATAAAATGCACCATCCGGTGTTGGGCAAACGATGCCCTGCGCGTTGTTCAGCATAGCCACCACCAAATCGCGGCGTCTTTCAAAGACTGGCACACTGGTTTGGATGTAATCTTGCGGGCCATTTAATGCCTCGACCGCCGCCCATTGCGAGATTGAGCAAGGGTTGGATGTGGATTGCGACTGGATCATCCGCATCGCCGCGATCAAATGTTCAGGCCCAGCCGCATAGCCAATGCGCCAGCCAGTCATTGCATAGGCTTTGGAAACGCCGTTTACGGTTAGCGTTCGGTCATACAACTTTGGTTCAACTTCGGCCGGCGTGCAAAACTCGAACGGGGCATAGGCCAGATGTTCGTACATATCATCAGTCATCACCCAGACATGTGTGTGGCGTAACAAAACGTCTGTCAGCGCCTTAAGTTCGGCGCGTGAATATCCGGCACCCGTTGGATTTGAGGGCGAGTTGAAAATCAACCATTTGGTTTTGGGCGTGATCGCCGCTTCCAACTGTTCGGGCGTCAACTTAAAGCCTGTTTCCATCGTTGCGGCGGCAATTACCGGCGCACCACCCGCTATCAACACCATATCGGGATAAGACACCCAATAAGGGGCAGGGATGATAACCTCGTCACCAGCGTTTAGCGTGGCGATCAGGGCGTTGAACAAGACTTGCTTGCCGCCAGTTGAAACCGAAACTTGGGCCGGTACATAGTGCAAACCGTTTTCACGTTTGAATTTGTCGCAAATTGCGCGTTTTAATTCGGGGATGCCATCCGGGGCAGTATATTTGGTTTTACCTGCATCAATCGCCCGTTTCGCGGCGTTTTTGATGCTGTCAGGCGTGTCAAAATCAGGTTCGCCTGCGGCCAGTGCGATCACATCTTTGCCGGCGGCTTTAAGTTCGCCCGCAAGTGTTGATATGGCAATTGTCGGGGATGGTTTTACCCGGGCTAAATCATCAGATAGGAACGCCATTTCTGAACCTCTTGATTGCAACTTACAGGGCCATGTCATAGGGTGCGCGGCAGATGTAGGCAAGAATGGAGTGGGCCATATTTGGTCCCGAAGGCAAGCAAATGACCGATTTAGAACAAGACGACGAAAATGGCTATTTCAGCGATGAAAACTCGACCTTCGGGGATCGGGTTTCGGCCGCGCGGCGCGCGATGGGGCTTGATCACGACCGCCTAAGCCGGAAACTTGGCATTAAACTGAAAACACTGCACGGCTGGGAAGATGACGTTTCCGAACCCCGCGCCAACAAATTGCAAATGCTGGCGGGCGTTTTAAACGTATCTATCATCTGGTTGCTAACCGGCGAAGGCGAGGGGGTCGATGACCCTTGGGAGCAAGACCCTGAGGCCAATAAAGATAAGGGTGCGGCTGAGATGCGGGAAATACTTGATGAATTGCATCAGGTTCGCAGCGAATACAGCCAATTGGGCGAACGGTTTGTCAGGCTTGAAAAACGCTTGAAGAAATATCAACAAAAAAGAATGTGAAAATGCCGAAAATCAGGCTTGGCATTGATCTTGGCGGCACAAAAACCGAGGCAGTGGCCTTGCGCGCGGATGGATCAGAAGCCGCGCGTCACCGCGTTGCAACGGTTCGCGGCAGTTATCCAGACACGTTGAAAACGATTTCCGATCTGGTCGGTACGATTGAAGATCTGGCCGATACACGGTTTGATCAAGTCGGCCTTGGTATTCCTGGGTCAGTATCGCCCAGCACAGGCTTGGTTCGAAATGCAAATTCCACATGGATTAATGGCAAACCGCTGTTGGCTGATTTATCGCGTGTTCTAGAGCGTGATGTGCGTATCAGTAATGATGCCAATTGCTTTGCTTTGTCAGAATGCCGCGACGGGGCGGCCATTGGTGCCACATCGGTTTTTGCGGCCATTCTGGGCACTGGTGTTGGTGGCGGTTTGGTTCTTAACGGGCAAATCGTTGAAGGCGCGCATGGGCTTGGCGGGGAATGGGGGCATGTTCCGCTTGCCCGCACGTCTGACAATGGCCAAACGCCTGTGTGTTTTTGTGGCCAGCTTGGCTGTATGGAACAATATTTGTCAGGCCCTGCGATTGCGCGCGATTATCTGGCGCGTGGTGGCGCCGAAACCGATAGTGTTGCCGTGATTTCTGAACGCTCCCAATCAGGTGAGACGCTGGCGACTGAATGTCTGGCGCGTCATCTTGATCGTTTGGCGCGGGGATTAAGCACGATCATCAACGTTTTCGACCCTGCGATTGTGGTGCTTGGCGGCGGCGTCAGCAATCTGGCAGGCTTGGTTGAAAATCTGCCTGCGGCCATTGCGCCTTATGTTTTTGCGCCCACCAGCGACAAAATTGAAATCAAGATTGCACGGGCATTATGGGGCGACAGTTCCGGTGTGCGCGGCGCGGCGCGATTATGGGAGCAGGTATAATGGTCATAGAAACCCCAGAAAACCGGATAAAGCGGCTGAAAATGCGTTCTTGGCGGCGTGGTATGAAAGAAATGGACCTAATCTTGGGCCCGTTTTCTGACACGGGACTGGAGCAATTGAACGCTGTGCAGTTGGATGAGTACGAGGCGATGCTGGCTGAAAACGATCAGGATATGTACCGCTGGTTCTCGGATCAAATTTCTGCGCCTGCCGAGTTTTTTGACATGGTCGCGCATGTAAAATCGCAAAGTTTGACGCTGCGCTGATTTTTTTTGCGCGCCTTAACCACTTTTTTGGACTTTTATAGCCATCCTCTGCACAGGATTTATTAGCAGAGGCGACAATGACACTTCATCAAGAAAAAACTCCTCAGATGGCGGCGATGCTGCCCGCGCAGGGATTTCACACGGATTATATGGAAATGCTTGGCATGGTGGAACGGCTTCACAGGCTGTTGCTTGACGTGATTAAGGACGAATTTGAACGGCTTGGTTTGCTTGATATAAATGCGGTGCAGGCGTTGTTGCTGTTCAATATCGGCGAAAACGAGGTGACGGCGGGTGAATTGAAGTCACGCGGATATTATCAAGGATCTAACGTCAGTTATAACCTGAAAAAACTGGTTGAAGCCGGATACATGCACCATCAGCGTTGCCAGATTGATCGGCGAGCTGTGCGTGTGCGTCTGACCGAAAAGGGCCGACATATTCGCAAATCTGTGGCCGAATTGTTTGCGCGCCATTCAACCGGCTTGGATGAAAAGGCTATATTGGATCAGGGGGCGATGATTTATATGAATACTTCGCTTAAAACACTGGAACGATTTTGGACGGATCAGATTAGATATATATACTGACACGACGCAGAATTTCGGCATGCGGCGATTTGTGGTGTACCTAAGGTCGAAATATTTGCTAAATACTCCCGTAATACTGAACGGGGATTTACATGGATTATTCGGCGCGCCTTACCACTGCCTTGAAAAGTCTGCATGACGAAGGCCGCTATCGGACGTTCATTGATATTGAACGCAAGAACGGCCATTTCCCCCATGCGATCTGGCACGCGCCCGATGGCACAAGCCGTGATATTACTGTTTGGTGCGGCAATGACTATTTGGGAATGGCGCAACATCCCGACGTTTTAGACGCAATGCACGCGGCCCTTGATGCCACGGGCGCTGGATCAGGCGGCACACGCAATATTTCCGGCACCACGATCTACCACAAAGATCTGGAAGTCGAGATTGCTGATCTGCACGGTAAAGAAGCGGCGTTGCTGTTTACATCGGCCTATATAGCCAATGATGCAACGCTGTCAGTTTTGCCGCGATTATTCCCTGACTTGGTAATACTGTCGGATGAATTGAACCACGCCTCGATGATCCAAGGTATCCGCCACGGAAATTGCGAAAAGCACATTTTCCGGCACAATGATCTTGGCCATCTGCGGCAACTTTTGCAGGCCATTGAACCGGGACGGCCAATTCTAATCGCATTTGAATCGATTTATTCAATGGATGGCGATATTGGCCCGATCAGCGATATTTGTGATCTGGCAGATGAGTTTGGTGCATTGACTTATATCGACGAAGTGCATGCCGTGGGCATGTATGGCAAACGCGGTGGCGGCATAAGTGAACGCGATAATCTGGCTGGCCGCATTGATTTGATTAACGGTACTTTGGCCAAAGCATTTGGTGTGATGGGCGGCTATGTTGCTGCATCAGCCAAAATGATTGATGCGATCCGGTCTTATGCACCGGGTTTTATTTTCACGACATCTTTGCCACCGGCTGTTGCTGCAGGCGCTGCGGCCTCGATCCGGCATCTGAAGCAAGATGCTTCACTGCGCGTTCAACAGCAAGCGCAGGCGAAGGTTCTGAAGCTTCGGCTAAAGGGACTTGGCCTACCGATTGTTGACCACGGCACACATATCGTGCCTGTGCATGTGGGCGATCCGGTTAAATGTAAAATGTTGTCGGACATGTTGTTGGAAAACTACGGCATTTATGTGCAACCGATCAATTTCCCAACTGTGCCACGCGGCACCGAGCGGCTAAGGTTTACGCCTTCACCGGTTCATACAGCCGAGTTGATGGATCAATTGGTAACCGCAATGGATGAGCTATGGCAGCGCTGTGAGCTAAATCGTGCCGATTTAACAGCATAGCGCCAGGCACGGGTGCAATTCAACTTTTGCCTGTGTTAACGTGACCTTAATTAAGGATCTCGATACGAATCGGGGCTCGGTGGGGGAACCGGGTGCGCAAATTAAGGCAGCGTACATGAGCGACAGCGTCAACATTGACGATATTTCTGGAATTTCAGCCGGGCCATCTGTGGTTCAGGGCTACGATTCCTACAAGCTGCGCTTGGGCGATTTGATGCGCGGTGAACGCGCGACCTTGGGCAAGTCACTTTTAGACGTGCAGCGCGACCTTAGAATTCGCGCCACATATATAGCGGCAATTGAAAACTGCGATGTATCGGCTTTTCAAACTCCGGGGTTTATTGCCGGATATGTGCGATCTTATGCGCGCTACCTGGGCCTTGATCCAGATGACGCATTTAACCACTTTTGTGAAGAAGCCGCATTTGACGGTGTTCATCCCGGCTTGAAACCAAAAACAAAATCCGTGAAGTCGGGGCCTGTTTTGGTTGCGGCGATGACAGATCACGCCCGTGCACGGGATCCCTTTGCGCGGCCACGCGGCAACTTTGTACCGACAAGTGATGGTATGATGGCACAGATATCACCGTCTGGACTTGGATCGGTTCTGGTGCTTTTGGTTCTTATCGTCGGCCTTGGGTACGGCGCTTGGGCGGTGTTGCGCGATATTCAACGCGTAGAAATCACGCCTCTAGAGACAAACGCTGTTCTTGTTGCCGGTGTATCTGACGCGCGTCTGGCCAATGAAATTGCGCTTGATCAGCTTTATCGCCCTAAAGGGCTTGACGTGCCTGTCATGGTGCCGCGCGATGGCCCAATCGCGGCACTTGACCCAGATAACATCGGCGCCTTGGTGAATAATAACGCAAGTGTACGCGCGCGCGAAACCGCCGAACTTGTTGCTGAAAACACCCCGCGTGTTACCGAACTTGCCGCACCAAAAGTTGCGGTCGTGGCCATGCGCCCTGCTTGGGTGCGTCTTTCGATGGCGGATGGCACGATCTTGTTTGAAAAAATTCTGGACAGCGGCGAAAGCTTCGAGCTGCCCAAAGGTACTACAGCCAGCACATTGCGCGCAGGTAATTCCGGCGCGGTTTATTTAACGCTTGATGGCAGAGCGTTTGGTCCAGTTGGTGGTGACACGTCAGTGGTTAAAGATATTGCCCTTGCGCCGGAAGCAATTGTTGAAAACTTTGCTGCGGTTAGTGACAAAGACGCGCTTAAGGCGCTGGACAGTCCACGGGTTATTACGTTGAATACAACCGAATAGGGCGCGTATTAAGACCCCGTTCACACTAGCCCCAAAACGTTGAAAGACTTTAATGTCGCTTAATCATATTCGCCCCTGGCGCAACATCGAACGCCGGAAATCGCGCCAAATTATGGTTGGAAATGTGCCAGTGGGTGGGGATGCACCGATCACAGTGCAAACCATGACTAATACACTTACGTCAGACGCGAAAGCCACGATCAATCAAATCATTGACTGTGCGGATGCCGGGGCCGATATCGTGCGCGTTTCTTGCCCTGACGAAGCGTCGACCAAGGCAATGAAAGAAATCGTGCGCGAAAGTCCCGTACCTTTAGTGGCCGACATTCATTTCCATTATAAGCGCGGTATCGAAGCGGCTGAAGCCGGTGTCGCTTGTTTGCGGATCAATCCCGGTAATATCGGCAGCCCTGAACGGGTGCGCGAAGTTATCAAGGCAGCGCGTGACAACGATTGCTCGATCCGTATTGGCGTCAACGCCGGTTCGCTTGAAAAGCATCTTTTGGAAAAATATGGCGAACCTTGCCCGGACGCGATGGTGGAAAGTGGCATGGATCACATCCGCATTCTTCAAGACAATGATTTCCACAATTTCAAGATCAGCATGAAAGCATCTGACGTTTTCATGACCGCTGCGGCCTATAACACGCTTGCGGATTTGACGGATGCACCTATCCATTTAGGCATAACCGAGGCCGGAGGGTTGAAATCTGGCACGGTCAAATCGGCGATTGGATTGGGCAACCTGCTTTGGTCGGGCCTTGGCGACACAATCCGTGTTTCACTTTCTGCTGATCCCGTCGAAGAAGTCAAAGCCGGTTTTGAAATTCTGAAGTCTCTTGGCTTGCGCCACCGCGGCGTGTCGATCATATCTTGCCCATCGTGCGCGCGCCAAGGTTTTGACGTGATCAAAACCGTGGCCACACTTGAAGATCGGTTGGATCATATCCGCAGCCCGATTAGTCTTTCGATTATTGGCTGTGTGGTAAATGGCCCGGGCGAGGCTTTGATGACCGATGTCGGTTTTACCGGTGGTGGTGCTGGCGCGGGCATGGTCTATTTAGCCGGAAAACAAGATCACAAACTTGGTAACGAAGGGATGATTGACCACATTGTCGAGTTGGTCGAAAAACGCGCCCGAGAAATGAATTTTGCTGCCGAGGACGTTAAATGAAAACTGCGTTTCTGATTTTTGCCTTTGTGATCATTGGATTTTTTCTGTTTGTTCGGTTCGCGCCCAGTAGTCCCGCAACATGGCACGTGGACCCGATGACTGCGAAAAAGGGCCGCAAGAAGAACGTGTTCATTCAACTGCCATATACGGGCAAACATCGGTCGCCAGTTTTTGCTATGGATGCCGCCGCGCTGGCGCGATCCTATGATGATTTGATCTTAAGCCGCAACAATGTCACCAAATTGGCAGGGGATGCTGATGCAGGTTTTGTCACCTATGTGGCGCGCTCAAAAATGATGCGCTACCCAGATTATATATCGATCAAGTTCATTGACCTTGGCGAAAGACGCTCGACCATCGCGGTGTTTTCGCGCGCGCGCTTTGGCTACAGTGATCGAGGCGTCAATCGCCGCCGTTTCTTGGCGTGGCAAAAGAAAATCACTGGCTAAAGTTCTCTTTTTTCTAAATATCCTCGCGCGGAGCGCCTGAAACCTATTTTAGCGCCGCCAATATTCGGGCCCATGAACGAATACCTTTGTGAAAACACTCTAGATCATATTTTTCGTTCGGCGAATGGATCGCGTCATCATCGCGTCCAAAGCCAATTAACATTGCATCCATATCAAGGATTTCTTTGAAATGCCCGGCGATTGGGATTGATCCACCACAACCCACATAGGCCGCAGCGTTTGGCCATTCGTCTGACAAAGACGCGCGGGCCTGTTCAAACGCTGGATGACTGACCGCCATTTGACTGGCGGATGCGCCGTGACCCAATGGGAATTCTGCTTTGCAATCAACGGGTAACGTCGAGTTTACGTATTCAACAAAACTTGCGTGAATGGCATCAGGATCTTGCGTGCCGACCAGTCTAAAACTGATTTTGGCACTGGCTTTTGATGGCAATACGGTTTTGAAACCCTCACCTTCATAGCCACCCGAAATTCCATTTACTTCACAGGTTGGCCGCGACCAGATCATTTCAAGCGGGGTGCGTTCGATTTCGCCTGCGGGTTCTGACAGATCAACATCGCCCAGAAATTTCTGATGATCAAATGCAAGGTTCTGCCATTGGCTGCGGATTTCATCGGATAATTCAGGCACGCCGTCATAAAAACCGGGCAGGGTTATGTGGCCGGTATCATCGCGCAATCCTGCAATCATTTTGGTCAAAACATGAATTGGATTGCGGGCCAATCCGCCAAACATACCCGAATGCAAATCCCGATCAGGCCCTGTGATAATCACTTCTTCAGCAAGTAGTCCGCGTAGCATCGTAACGATGGCAGGTGTGTTGTCGCCAAATAGCCCGGTATCGCAAATCAAGGCCACATCAGCGGTCAGTTCGTCCGCATTTTCGCGCATGAATGGTGTGAGTGATGGTGAGCCGCTTTCTTCTTCACCTTCAAAGAAGATCGATATTTTTGTCGGTAGGCTGCCCGTTACAGCAATCCATGCCCGGCAGGCCTCAAGAAAGGTCATCAACTGACCTTTGTCGTCACTTGAACCACGACCGCGAATAACCATACCTTTGGCGGTTTCTTCGATTGCAGGCTCGAAAGGTGGGCTGTTCCAAAGGTCAAGCGGATCAACGGGTTGCACGTCGTAGTGACCATAGAACAAAACGTGCGGGCCTTCACCTTTGGCGTGACCGATGACCATTGGGTGTCCCGGTGTCGGGCGTTTTGAGGCGTCAAATCCCAGAGATTTTAAATCATCAACCAGCCAGTCGGCCGCCTTGTCGCATTCTTCTTTGAAGGCCGGATCTGTTGAAATCGATTGGATGCGCAGTAGTTCCAGCAAACGGTCAGTTGCGTTATCTAAATCGGCATCAATATGGCTCAGGACTTTTTCAAGTGACATGGGGGAGATTCCTTTATGGTTGTGTGCAAGCTAGCAGCGCCAATTTTGCTGTCCAGATGAATTTATCTTGAGCCGCGCCCATCACGTTTGGTTTGCAGTAAAATTTCCTCTATGCTGGACATTAACCGGGGGCTGCATGCGAATTCTGCTTATTTTGTCGCTTATATTTATGACCAACCATTTGGCGGCCCAGCCTTTTGCGGCTTTTGACAAAGCAAGTGCGCCGGAATTGAACGACCCCCATGATCTGACCATTGGTCCGGATGGGCGGCTTTACGTAGCCGATAAATTTGGTGACCGCATTGTGGTAATGGATGCTGTTTCCCTGGAAATCCTGTCGACCTTTGGCGAAGGTTTGCTGT
Source organism: Paracoccaceae bacterium (assembly GCA_047622625.1). Lineage (GTDB taxonomy): Bacteria > Pseudomonadota > Alphaproteobacteria > Rhodobacterales > Rhodobacteraceae > UBA5972. The sequence goes on from JBLHMX010000069.1 coordinate 9,792, forward strand.
TTGGTGTGCATGATATTTCATTTGGACCGGACGGCATGGCCTATGTGGCGGCAACGGGCGCAAATTCGGTCTATGTATTTGATTTAAGTGGCCCTGATCCGAAGCTTTTTGATGTAATTCCCGGGGCGATCCGGGTTGAGGGCCTGTTGGCCCATTCCAATGGCCGCGTGTACATAATGGCCAGTGGCATTGGTGAATTGGTGGCCTTTGAAAACGGCGCGGCGGTCGCTGGTGTTCGTGGGTTATTTGGTGCGCATGATGTGGTCGAGGCATTGGATGGCACGATCTGGCTGGCAGATAATGAGCGCGCACAGCTTGTGCATTTCGATACCGATCTCAAAGTAATAGGTGTCTTGAATGACCCGAAATTTGGCTTGATCGGGCCGCGATACTTGGATGTTGATGATTTTGGCCGCCTAGTTGTGGCCGATCAGGATGCACATCGAATTTTGTTGATCGATCCGGAGACAGAAACGTTGCTAGGTGTACTGGGGGATGGTTTGCCCGGAATGGGCGTGAACAAATTTGACGATCCTGAAGGCGCGGCTGTGCATGGGTCGGTCTATTATTTCGCAGATAGCGACAATAACCGGATTGTGCGCTATGTCGTGCTGGTTAACTGACCTAATCCGCCGATTTTCTTGTGGAATAAGCAAGTTTAGGCCGCCTATACTGGGTCAACTTTATTAGGCGGGGAAGAATAGATGCACCTTAAATTGATCAGAAACGTGGCCTTGCCGTTTTTATGCGCATCGCTTTGTGCTGTTGGCGTCGCAGCCCAAGATTTGCCCGATGCAAAAACGGCGTCCAAGCAGCTTTTTAAGACCGGAAAAAATAAAACGATCGTGCGGATATTACGCCCAGAGCTTGTACCTGTGCAATTTCAGGCCGCCCTGCAAAGCGCTGCAGCTATTCAACATTTTTACGAAGCGATGGCGGCCTCGCCAACCGAGGGTCTATTGGCGCCATCTGCGGCCCATGCCATTAACCACCATTCGGCAGCCGCGGCCCATCAAGCGGCTATATCTGCGTGTAACGTCAAGAAAAAGGCCGAGTCCGATGCTTGTGTCGTTGTCGCCGAGTTTTTGCCCAAAAAATACACGGCACCTTCCGCCTTTAGCCTAAGTTTTAATGCCAGCGAGGTGTTTGCCAAGAAATACAAGCGTGCGGGCAAGCCCAAGGCGTTTGCAATCTCACCAACCACTGGCCATTGGGGGCAAGCGGTGAAGGCCGGCACGATCGAGGCGGCTCGTGCAGCAGCCCTGACCGAATGTTCAGCAAAAGCCGCAAAAGATGGCGGTGAGGATTGTACCCTGGTTAGCGAAAACTAAGCGAAAACCTTATGTTCCGATCCAACCGCCACCCAAAACGCGGGTTGAGGCTTGATCGTAGAACACGCAGGCCTGACCGGGCGAGACACCTTCTTCTGGCGTTAACAATTCCACTTCGGCTGTGAGCGGCCCTGTGGGGCGCAAAATCGCTGCGCGTGGTGGTCGCGTTGAGCGAACTTTTACCGAAATGTGGCGTTCTGCTATGTCTGTGAAATCGCTGTCGCCCAACCAGTTCACTTCTTTGATTGAAAAACTTGCTGTGGCCAAAGCCTCTTTTGGGCCGACGATGACGCGGTGGGTGTTCACATCCAGCTTGACCACATAAAGCGGATCACCGCCACCAATGCCAAGGCCACGGCGTTGCCCAATGGTATAATGGATCACGCCTTTATGTTGGCCCAGAACTGTGCCTGCCATATCAACAATCTCGCCCGGCTCTGCCGCGCCAGGACGCAGCTTTTCAATCACTGCCGCATAAGACCCGTTTGGTACGAAACAAATATCCTGACTGTCAGGTTTATCGGCAACCTGCAGCCCATATTTATGGGCCAGCGCCCGGGTTTCGGCTTTAGATTTTAGATGGCCAAGAGGAAAGCGCAGGTATTCCAACTGTTCTGGTTTGGTCGAAAACAGGAAATAGGATTGATCGCGGGTCGGATCGCCAGCCATGTGCAGTTCGGGACCATTGGTGCCATCAAATCGCTGAATATAGTGGCCTGTGGCCATGCAATCGGCATCAAGGTCTTTCGCCGTCTCTAAAAGGTCGCGAAATTTAACCCGCTCGTTACAGCGAATGCACGGCACGGGTGTGGCACCCGCCAAGTAACTGTCGGCAAATTCATCAATTACTGATTCGCGGAAACGGTTTTCGTAGTCCAAAACGTAATGCGGAAAGCCCATTTCTTCGGCTACACGGCGCGCATCATCAATATCTTGACCCGCGCAGCAGGCGCCTTTTTTAGCTAGAGCCGCGCCATGATCGTAAAGTTGCAGCGTTACACCGACCACGTCATAGCCTTCTTCGGCCAATTGTGCCGCGACAACTGACGAATCTACACCGCCTGACATGGCCACAACCACGCGCGTTTGCGCGGGTGATTTGGCGAATCCCAGTGAATTCAGGGTTTTAGGCTGCTCTAGCACGGTCATTTAACGACACCTTCACGATTTCGTTCGTAATATAGGAAAATTCTACGCGTTCTCAAGGGCGGCTTTATCGGTCTTTTAAGATTGTGACGCCAGTGTAAAACCCATGAACGATAAGGGAAGCATGGGAATATGTTTATTCGAAAGGGCAAAGGGCCTGTATTTGTATCACTAAAAGACGGCTCAAAGATGAGTCGCGCGGATTTACCGCCTGCGGCTACACGCCGTTGGGTCGCCAGTCGTAAAGCGCGCGTGGTGCTGGCGGTTGAGGCTGGTTTGTTAGACCAAAGCGAAGCTTGCAAAACTTATGGTCTTAGTCAGGAAGAACTTTCGGACTGGTGTAATAAGGCGCGCGCGCACGGCGAAGTCGCGCTAAAAACCACCGCAACACAGAAATATATACAACCCTAGGTAGAAATGTTACGACAAAGATGACGGGTAACCGCTGATTAACCAATTTGGGTCAGTGTTGAAAC
>JBLHMX010000070.1:0-12629 GCA_047622625.1 Paracoccaceae bacterium
CGATGGACGCCCAAAGAAACGCGAGTTTGGCCCGTGGGTTCTGCATGCTTTTGGCGTTCTTGCGCGCCTTAAATTTCTGCGCGGGTCTGCGTTCGACCCGTTTGGCCGAACAGCTGAACGCAAGATGGAGCGTGATCTGATTGCCCAATATGAGGCCGATATGGATCGTATCCAGTCAACGATTTCACCCGATACATTGGATTTGGCGCGTCAGTTTGCCGAACTACCACTGCAAATCAAGGGATTTGGGTCCGTAAAACTGGCAAGCGTTGCGGCTTACACCAAACGCCGCGAAGAATTACTTGCGGCAATTCAGGCAGGTGGTGCGCCGCGAAAACAGGCAGCAGAATAAGTTACTTACGGATCAGATAGGTCGGGGGCGAAGCATCGGCATCGGCACGCAACAAAGTATGACCCTGTTCCGCGCAGAAATGCGGTATGTCGATAATCGCAGCGGGATCATCTGCAAGAACATTCAAAACTTGACCCGGGGTCATGGATTTCAAACGCTTTCGCGCTTTCAAAACAGGCAGCGGGCATAATAAGCCCGTCGCGTCCAATTCCTGATCCCATTTCATGCCTCGACCTAGCTGCCCCTGTAACAAAGGTCCACGTCAATGTGTAAATTCGCGGGATGACGCGTGAACGGCCTTACCCTACATGTAGTCCAACTCGAAAGGACAAACATGTTCGGAATTGACCTCATAGATGCAAGTTTGCTGCCGTCCATATTGATCGCTTTGGCTGCAGGTGTGCTTAGTTTCTTGTCGCCTTGTGTCTTACCAATCATTCCGCCTTATCTGGCATATATGGGTGGCATCTCGATGAACGATTTGACGAACGATGGTTCGTCTCGTCGACCTGCGGTGATTGCGTCGATCTTTTTCGTACTAGGCCTGTCAACGGTATTTTTATTGTTGGGGTTCACAGCGTCGATATTTGGCCAGTTTTTCCTGCAAAATCAGGTGCTTTTCGGCCAGGTCGCAGGTGTGATTATCATTATCTTCGGTTTGCATTTCGTCGGCATTTTCCGCATCAAATTGTTCATGCGCGAAGCCCGCCTTGACGCCGGTGATCGCGGTGGTTCAGCCGTTGGCGCTTATGTTTTGGGCCTTGCCTTCGCGTTCGGCTGGACGCCCTGCATTGGGCCAATTCTTGGTGCAATCTTATCCCTAAGCGCGCAAGAAGACAGTATTGGGCGCGGCACGTTTTTGATGGCGATGTACGCAGTAGGCCTTGGCCTGCCGTTCATTCTGTCGGCCATGTTCATCAACCGCGCTATGGGTGTAATGAACCGCCTGAAACGCCATATGGGCACCATTGAAAAAGTCATGGGCGCACTGTTAATTGGTGTCGGCATCATGATGTTAACGGGGGCGTTTTCCCGCATGTCTTATTGGTTGCTGGAAAACGTGCCGTTTCTTGGGGCAATTGGTTAACACCCGCATTTATGTCCTTAATTTTGCCGGATTGATCCGCTAGGTTATTGTAACAGATAACGGGGCCGGGCAGGTGACGGGCAAAAAGGCAGATCATAAACCGCATGAAGTGCGCAGTCGGCAGGTGTTTTACATCCCCGGCTATGACCCTATGTTGCCGCGTCGGTACCGCGAACTTTACCGCAGCGAAGGCGCGTTTCAGGCTGATATTTCTGGCTATTTACTTGATCTTAAAGGAAATTCAAAGGGCGAAAATTACAGCTGGTCCGTAATTTCTGATATTGCAGGCCAGCAAACCAAATCCAAATTCGATTTTCTGCTGTGGTCTGACATTGTCCAGTCCTCGATGAACCGCTCTATTCCCGCGACTTTTCTTTTATTGATCCGCGTTGTCTGGATCTACGTGTCAACGGGCGCGCTTAGGCGTTTAACCCACCTTAGAAAAGGCCCGGTTATCACGGCCCTGTACCCGGTTTTCATGCTATCATTTCAACTAATTCTGGCCAGTATGATCGGCGCGGCTATCGGTTTCAGCATAGCACAGTTTGCGCCGATCTGGTTGGCGGTGCCCCTTGGCTTGGCGGCTTTAGGCTGGTTGATGGTCTGGTTTCGAAAACACGACAACCGTTTGTTTGCCTATTATTTGCTGCATGATTACGCATTTTCGGCCCAATATCGGGGGGCCAACCCGCCCGAACTTGAAGCGCGAATGCTCGAATTCAGTGATCAAATATTTGCCGCACTTAACAGCGATGTTGACGAGGTTCTGGTCGTTGGCCATTCTTCGGGCGCACATCTAGGCGTATCGGTTTTGGCGGATTTGCTGCGTCGTCATTCTCTTGACCCTAAGGGCCCAAAACTGGCGTTTCTTACCCTTGGTCAAGTGGTGCCGATGGTGTCGTTTCTGCCCAAGGCTGACCTGCTGCGGCGCGACTTGAATTTCCTGTGCCAACAAAGTGAGATAACCTGGATAGACGTCACAGCGCCCGGTGATGGCTGCACTTTTGCCTTGTGTGATCCCGTGGGCGTCAGCGGTGTCGCACCGCAAGCCGGCCAGATCTGGCCGCTGGTTTTTTCGGCGGCCTTCACCCAGTCCTTGTCGCCCGAGCTTTATAGCAGCATCAGGTGGCGGTTTTTTCGCCTGCATTTTCAATACCTTTGCGCGTTTGATCGCCCGCAAGATTACGACTATTTCCAAATCACATCCGGACCAGTATCGTTGTCTTCGCGGTTCACGGGACGCAAAACGTCACCTAGCAAAATCAGTTCGCCACATTCCCCGCATAGAGGAATGGCCGAATGACGGGTTGCCCAATTCAACCGCCAAAACCAGCGTCGCGGCCGGAAAAGACGTCGTTTTTCGGCCAACTTTTGCTGTTTCGCAAAGATATTTTCACGTCGCAACCCGCCAAACTGTACCGCGCCAAGATGGCTGAGTTTCGGACTCCGTTTTTTCGGTCTTACTTGATTAATGAACCTGATCTCATAAAGACCGTCTTAAACGAAAGACCAGATGATTTCCCGAAATCAGAAGTGATCCGCGAAAGCCTGAAGACTTTGCTTGGCGAATCGGTGTTCGTCACCAACGGCGAAGTTTGGAAGCGTCAGCGGCGCATTATTGACCCGGCCTTCGAAGGTGGGCGATTGCGCGAGGTGTTTCCAGCAATGGTCGCCGCCGGACAGGCCGCGATGGATCGCATCGATGAAAAAACAGGCGAAAAACCCGTCGAGTTTGAAGAACAAGCGTCATATCTGGCGGCCGATGTGATTTTTCGCACCCTGTTTTCCATTCCCATTACAGACGGTATTGCGAGTGCTGTATTTCACGAATTTCGCAATTACCAACGCACACAACCGCTGCTAAATCTAGCGTCGTTCTTGCCTATTCCCCGCTGGATGCCCCGTTTTAGAAAGCGGGAAACCAAACGGACAAGTCGGGAAATTCGCCGACTTTTGACCCAGTTAACCAATGCTCGCCAGATCGAAATTGCCAGTGGAACAGCACCTGATGATCTGGCCACCAAAATAATGACGACCAAAGACCCGATCACGGGGCAGGGGTTTAACACCGACGAAATGGTTGATCAGGTTGCGATCTTCTTTCTGGCGGGGCATGAAACATCAGCCTCGGCTTTGGCATGGTCGATGTATTTGTTAGCACTTGATCAAGATACACAATCGCGCTTAGCGACAGAGGCTGAAACGGTTCTGGGTGCGCGCCAGCCCGAATTCACCGACGTCAAAAAACTTGTTTTCACGCGCGATGTGTTCCGCGAGGTTCTGCGTCTGTACCCACCCGTTCCGATGATGATCCGCACTTCCTCAAAGCCCGAGACGTTTCGCAAACGCGAGGTGCGCGTGGGCTCTCATATTGTGATTTCGCCTTGGCATTTGGGGCGGCACGAAGCGATTTGGGACAATCCAGATTGTTTTGATCCGACCCGTTGGCAAACCGACAATGGCAAAGCAGGGTTTCGGTCTGCCTTCATCCCGTTTTCATCTGGGCCCCGTGTTTGCACCGGAGCCGGATTTGCGATGGTCGAAGGGGTTCTGCTGTTGGCAATGCTCGCACGCAATTTCCATTTTGACATAGTTGACAGCCTAGAGCCTGTGCCCGTGGCGCATCTGACAGTGCGATCGCGCGACGGCATTCACCTTAACATCAGTCGGCGGAACCCGCCTTTGCCCTAAGTTCAACTTCAAGGTCTCCGTAGCCGGTAAAGCGATATTCAAACGCAAGTCCCAGCCGATCAGCGTAAACTTGCGCTTGCGCCTTCAGTTTTTCATCCTGAATTTGTGCCTGATACACCAGTTTGGTGTAATTGCCGAAATACATGTCGCGAAGTTCGGGGTGGCGATCAAGACCCATTGGTTTCCAAATAAACGCATCAAACTGGCGCACCAAAAAGTCGGTCAGGTAAAAGGCGGTGATTTCGTCGTCATGGGCGGCAAAGAAATCATTGCCCTCGAAAAACGAATAACAATGGGGCCCCGCCAACATATCAACGCCAAGTTCGGCGCATTTTGCTTCCAGCAGGCCACCCGTGCCACAATCGGCGTATAGAACAAAAATATCGGCGTAATCATCGCGATGTTTTTCAACCGATTTGGCTACGGCATCAGTGATTTTATCCGGATACAAATGCAAGTTAGCGGGCAGGCAGGTTAGATCCATGTGGTCCCAACCATTGGCCGCCTTTAACGCCAAAACTTCGCGGGCCAAAGCACCGCAAGCCAAAAGCAAAACGCGCCCGGCAATACCTGCGGGCGCGTCTAAACCGTCTGTGGTTAATGTAGTGTCATCAACCGGCGAAATTGTCATGCACCTAACTGATTGTGCTTTCTATCCATATAACCGGACGCAGTTTCAACAGCCACGGCGGCGTCACGGCAATAAGCGTCGGCACCAATGGCTTTAGCGAATTCTTCGTTTAACGGCGCGCCACCAACAAGAACAACATAATCATCGCGAATGCCCTGTTCGATCATCGTGTCGATCACGACTTTCATGTACGGCATTGTCGTTGTCAAAAGCGCCGACATGCCAAGGATATCAGTTTCTTCTTCGGCTAATGCTTCCAGATAGTTTTCAACCGGGTTGTTGATACCCAAGTCTTTAACTTCAAAACCAGCACCCTCCATCATCATGGTGACCAAGTTTTTGCCGATATCATGAATATCGCCTTTAACTGTGCCGATAACCATTTTGCCCAGACGCGGTGCGCCAGTTTCGGCCAAAAGTGGCTTCAAGATGAACATGCCACCCTTCATCGCATTTGCGGCCAGCAAAACTTCAGGCACAAACAAAATGCCATCGCGAAAGTCGATACCGACGATACGCATGCCTGCAACCAAGGCTTCGGTTAGTACATCGTAAGGTGTCCAACCACGACCAAGCAGAATGTTAACGCCTTCTTCGATTTCCTCTTTCAGGCCATCGTAAAGATCGTCGTGCATCTGCTGCGTCAACTCCTCGTCGCTCAGATCGGCAAGGATGATGTCGTCTTGTTCGTCAGACATGGTATTTTGTCCTGTTTTGCGCGCAATCAAATTGCGAGGGTGTACTTTAGTCGCAAGTACAGTCTGTCACAGGAAAAAATCTGGCGTCTTTGCGACATTTTGCTTTCGAATTCCGACTTTGTTTGAACTTCCGTTGTTCAAACCTAATTGCGTCTGCGGCGTCTTTCACGCGGTTTTGGCCCTGGATTATCACCCGTACCGTCACTTTCCGATGAAAACGCACCAATTGTACTGGCAATTTGATCCAAAGTCGGCCGCTCGCCTTGGGTAGAAGTCTCAAGAGCGGCCCGCATCGCAACCAAATGTTCGGGCATCGTGCCGCAACATCCGCCGATAATTTTTGCGCCAATATTGCGCGCCATGATCGCATAATCAGCCATAAGTTCGGGCGTACCATCGTAATGTATATGGCCGTCTACGTATTTCGGAATACCAGCATTACCTTTTGAAATCAACGGGATGTCGCTGTCTTCATCCGCAAACCCTAACAGGGTTCGCAATAAATCCGATGCCCCTACACCGCAATTTGCTCCAAACGCCAACGGCTTGTTTTTGATGCCAGATACCATCTTGGCCATATCAACCGATGTCAGGCCCATCATTGTACGACCCGCCGTATCAAAGCTCATGGTGCCAGCCCAAGGCATGTCAGCCAAAGCGATGCCTTCGGCGGCAGCCAAGAATTCTTCGCGGGCCGAAAGCGTTTCGATCCACAATATATCGGCGCCGCCTTCTTTTAGGCCTTCGGCCTGTTCATGGAACATTTCAACGGCGGTTGAATGGGACAACGTGCCAATTGGCAGCATAATTTCGCCGGTTGGCCCCATTGATCCGGCCACCACGATATCGCGGTCCGAACGGTCAGCCACATCGCGGCCAATATCCGCAGCAATGCGGTTCAATTCAAGCACGCGGTTTTGCGCATTGTGCAATTTCAGACGCGACGCATTGCCACCAAAACTGTTGGTCAGGAACAGATCGCTGCCCGCATCAACACTGTCTTGATATAGCTTGCGGATTTTGGCGGGTTGTTGGTCATTCCAGATTTCTGGGGCCTCACCGGCCTCAAGGCCCATATTAAACAAGTTTGTGCCTGTTGCGCCGTCAGCCAGCAGCCAGCCTTGTTTTTCGATGATTTTGTTCAGAATATTAGGCACGTGCATTTTCCTTTTCGGCGCTTTGCGCCACTTGATAAATACGTTCCAGCATGGCGCGCAAACCGTTGCTGCGTTGGGCCGAAAGATGTTGATCCAGCCCCAAACGCGCCATTTCCGCGCCTGCATCTACTTTTGCCACTTCGCCCAGCGAAAGCCCGTCAAACAAGGCCACCAAAACCGCGATCAGCCCACGCACGATCATCGCGTCGCTGTCACCGCGAAAATTAAAGACACCGTTTGAAGTTTCTGGAACCAGCCAAACTTGACTGGCACAGCCGTCAACTTTCGTCGCCGCAACCTTCAGTGCGTCTTCTACAGGCGTCATGGCTTTGCCAAGATCAATCACATGGCGATAACGATCTTCCCAGTCGTCAAGAAACTCGAAATCTTCGGCAATGTCTTCAAACGCGGCGCTGGCCATTTCAGAAGCTTTCTCAGTGTTGGGGTGTTGTGCGGTTTTTCCTATGATGCCGGTTAGCAAAGGTCCAGTGTGAAAACCTGACATAGGGACGCGGGAAGTCTTTTCAATCGTGGTCGTTTCGGTCTATTGAGGTTCTGTAAATACCAAGGATGCCAATTTATGACCGTTTCAGTGAACCGCCGCTTTAGCAATTTGACCGCAGCACTTGTTCTCGTCAGTTTTGTCGGGGCCTGCGGTGCCGCCCGAGAGTCCCGCCTTAATCCGTTTAACTGGTTTGGCAAAGACCGCAATGAACAAGTCGTGGTTGACGAAGATGCCCAGATTGTTGATCCACGACCTTTGGTAGCCGAGATCATCAAACTAAGGGTTGACCGTTTGCCAGGTGGTGCAATTGTGCATGCGATCGGCCTGCCTGCAACCCAAGGCCATTGGGAAGCGGCGCTGGTTCCGGTGAACAGCGAACTGCCTGACAAAGGTGTTCTTACTTATGAGTTTCGGCTGATCCCACCGCTTGGTGCAAAAACAGCAGGCACAAAAGTATCGCGCGAAGTTGTCGTGGCCCATTTCATATCTGACCAGACAATGCTTGGCGTGCGGCGCATTCAAGTGATCGCGCAACAAAACCGCAGAACAGTTAAGCGTTAGGCTTTCGCGATTGGGGTAAGGGCTGACTTTAACAGCTCAAGCGCATGATCGGCTGATTTTTGCCGAACATTTGACCGCCCAATCGCGCCAAATTCACGAGTTTCCACCAGGGTGTTTTGGCCGTGAACCGCAAGGCCAAAACACACGCGCCCTTCGGGCTTGTGGTCTGAGCCACCTGGCCCTGCAATTCCGGTGATTGAAACCGCCAAATCGGCTTCTGAATGCAACACGGCACCTTCGGCCATTTCTTTGGCAACCTGTTCTGATACCGCGCCGAATGCATCTAACGTTTCCGCCGCCACGCCCAACATTTGTTTCTTGGCCTCATTGGAATACGTGACAAATCCACGGTCAAACACGTCGGATGACCCTGGAATTTCGGTCATTGCAGCAGCCACTAAACCGCCCGTGCAGCTTTCTGCTGTTGCAATTTTGACTTTCGATTTACGTGCTGCATCAAGTACTTGTTCGGCGATCATGCCAAGACACCGTGATATAATCCAGCCAGGATCATCACGCAAAGACCGGCCATTATTCCGGCCAATACATCATCCAGCATCACGCCGAGGGGCGTGTCCATATTGTCGGCCCAGCGAATTGGCCAAGGTTTCCAAATATCAAACAGACGAAACAGAAAAAACGCCGCTATCCAGCCCGGATAAGGAAAAATGGCCGGATCAACGCCTGCATGATACAGACCATAAGACACCGGTAAAAGGGCGATCCATTGGCCGGCAACTTCGTCGATTACGATCTCACCGGGGTCATGGTCTTCGCGGCCTTTCGTATGGGCCGCTGTCGCCCACCAACCCAGCAGGAACACAAGAATAATCGCCAACAGAAAAATCTGGGGTCCGCAATATCGGTGCAGTAAATAACCGAAAGGAATTGCTGCGGCTGATCCAAATGTTCCAGGCGCAAAGGGCACACGGCCGACGTAAAAAAACGTGGCGATTAGGGCGCTCATGATTTCACCAAGGTTACGGTTGCGCTTGCCGCGATGCCTTCTTTTCGACCGGCGAACCCCAATTGTTCGGATGTCGTGGCTTTTACAGATATTCGTTCAAGATCAATTTCCAGGATTTCCGCCAGATTATTTCGCATGGGTAAGGAATGCGGCCCAATTTTTGGCATCTCGCAAATGATCGTGCAATCTGCGTGGCTGATCGCAAACCCGTCTTGGCGCGCCAGATCAACCGCATGGCGCAGAAATATGTCTGAAGCCGCGCCGCGCCATTTGTCATCACTAGGCGGAAACCATTGGCCGATATCACCCTTGGCCAGCGCACCATATAGCGCGTCAGTGATCGCATGCATCGCCACATCCGCGTCGGAATGGCCATTCAATGCCATGTCATGCGGAATTTTATGACCGCAAAGCACCACATGATCGCCCGGTTCAAACGCGTGTACGTCATAGCCATTGCCCGTTCGAATATCCATATTCCCTCGTAATATACGTGCCGCCCGATCAAAGTCTTCTGGCAGAGTGATCTTTAAGTTATCTTCTTCGCCTCGAACAATCGCAATCTTGATACCAGCGGTGCGGGCGACCGCAACGTCATCCGCCGCTTGGCCCTGAAAAGTTGAATGTGCATCCAGAATTTGTTGAAAATGAAAACCTTGCGGTGTTTGGGCGCGAAATAATCCCGCTCGATCCTTAGTGCCAGTGACCTGATTGTCCTGCCCAACCCAAAGTGCGTCCGACACGGCCACAGCCGGGGCAGCACCCGGGTTTTGCGCCAATGCAGCAATAACATCAGTGATTATCCGCGCCGAAACACAGGGCCTTGCAACATCATGGATTAAAACCCTATGCGGCGATGTCTTCGTCAGTTTTCGCAAACCAGCCAAAACCGAAGCTGCGCGTTCTGCACCTCCAACAACAACCGAGATTTTATCGTCAGCTTCAAATTCATCGGCCCGTTTCATGTCATCTGGGTGCAAAACCAAAATGATTTCATCGATTTCCGGGTGATCTTGAAAGGTCGAAACGCTCCACTGAACCGAAGTTCGTCCCGCGATATTTCGCCATTGTTTTGGAACATCGCCGCCAGCACGAATGCCTTGGCCAGCAGCAACAATAACAGCAGCGTTTCGCAAAATCATGTACCTTTTCAAGTCGACTGGCACCCTATTAGGCGCACTGGCTTTGTGACGCAACCAAAGCCGCATTGTGGTTTTGGGTGGAATTGCTTAACACGGAGGAAACTGCGTAAGGAATAAGCACTTGTCCATAAATCTGGCAGGTATAACCCTAAATCCGCCTATTTTTCTTGCACCTTTGGCGGGCATCACCGATTTGCCGTTTCGAAATTTGGTCTCCAGTTTCGGGGCGGGTCTGGTTGTGTCTGAAATGGTGGCAAGTCAGGAAATGGTGCAGGCGCGACCGTCGGCCAAAATACAATCGCGCACGCGGGCCGAGCTTGGGTTGGACACCAAAAACACGTCGGTCCAGATTGCCGGACGCGAGGCTCATTGGATGGCCGAATGTGCCAAAATCTGCGTTGGCAACGGCGCGCGGATCATTGATATCAACATGGGTTGCCCAGCCAAGAAAGTGACCAGCGGGTATTCAGGTTCGGCTTTGATGAAAGATTTAGACCACGCGGTTACTTTGATCCAAGCGGTGGTCGATGCCGTTGATGTGCCGGTTACATTGAAAACGCGCCTTGGCTGGGACGACAATTGTTTAAACGCGGCCGAATTGGGTCGGCGAGCGGAAGATGCGGGCATTCAAATGCTGACCGTGCATGGGCGCACACGCTGCCAGTTCTATAAGGGCAGGGCTGATTGGCTTAAAATTGCGGAAATTGTTGATGCGGTTGCCATTCCCGTCATCGCGAACGGTGATATTATCGACAGCGTGGCCGCAAAAACTGCCTTGGTCCAGTCAGGCGCAGCAGGTGTGATGATCGGGCGGGGCGCTCAGGGCGCACCTTGGCGTCTGGCCGAAGTTGCCGCCGACATCTATGGCGCACCAAAAGCCAATATTCCCCAAGGATTAGCTTTGGCCGCAATGATCAACGGACATTATCATGCGATGTTAGATTTCTACGGCTCCGAGCTGGGGCAGAAAGTCGCCCGGAAACACTTGGGTTGGTACATGGACGGACAAAACACGCCAAAAGAGCTTAGACGTGCGGTACTTACCAGCGGCGACAGCCAACAAGTTAAGGATCTGATCCATCAGATTTGTGACAGTTCCCCTTTGGTGCGTGCCGCATGAACGCGGACACGGCTGCAGATATTTGGACGTCGCTTCCTGTGCCAGCTTTTGTTATAGATCTGGCAAACCAGATACTGGCGGTCAATCCAGCTGCCGAAGTTTTTCTGAATTTGGCACAAAAATCCCTTATAGGCCGGGAAATAGACCAATGTTTGCAAGTTGATATTGATTTGCATCCCAATTTAAGTCGCGCCCGATTGGATCAGTCGGTTTTGTTTCACCACGACGTAACGATCGATCGCGTGGCGGGCGGAATTGCGCTGTGCGACGTGCAATTGGCGCCTATGTCGGACGCCGCGAAATCAATATTGGTTTTACTGCACCCAAGGCAAATCAAGGGTCAGTTGGGGCGCGCGTTGCAAGTTAAGTCATCCGCCAAAACTGCCATCGGACTGGCTGATATGTTGGCGCATGAGATCAAAAACCCGTTGGCAGGAATAAACGGGGCTGCACAACTTTTGGCGATGGGACTTAACCGCGAAGACCGCGAAATGACCGATCTTATATTGCAGGAAACCAGACGGATTGTTGATCTGTTAAAGCAAGTCGAACAATTCGGCGATTTGCGCCCTCCAGTTCTGAAACCGTTAAACATCCACGATCTGCTGGAAAAATCCCGGGTTTCGGCCTCGTTCGGGTTTGCGACAAAAATGCAGTTTCAGGATCAATATGACCCGTCCTTGCCGCTTACGCTGGGTGACGCCGATCAATTGTCGCAAGTCTTTGCAAATCTCTTTGCCAATGCAGCAGAAGCGGCTGGCCAAGCCGGCGGCACGATAACCATTCGCACATATTACGAATTGGGTCTGCGCCTAAATTCAAAATCAGGTGGGCGGCCTGTGCCGTTGCAGATCGAAATTATTGATGACGGACCTGGGATTGCTGACACTATTCGAGACCATATTTTCGATCCGTTCATTTCGACCCGCGAGAACGGAACAGGGCTTGGTTTGGCCTTGGTGTCAAAGATATTGGCGGATCATCACGGGGCAATCGTAGCTAATTCACGTCCGGGGAAAACCGTATTTCGCATGTCTTTGCAAATGGCCCCGAAATCGACAGGAGACGTTAACTAATGGATGGCACCGTTCTAATTGCTGACGACGACCGAACAATCCGAACGGTTTTAACCCAAGCCTTCAGTCGCGCCGGTTGCAAGGTTCATGCCACATCCAGTTTAACTACATTAATGCGCTGGGTTGACGAAGGACTTGGCGATCTGGTGATATCTGATGTGGTGATGCCTGATGGAAATGGGTTGGAAACCTTAGAAAAAATCGGCAATTCGCGGCCCGGATTGCCAGTGATTATCATTTCCGCCCAAAACACCATAATGACAGCGATCAAGGCGGCAGAATCTGAGGCTTATGACTATTTGCCCAAGCCGTTTGATTTGCCAGACTTGATGAACCGTTCGGCCAAAGCCATGGCGCGAACCGCCGAACATGCGCAACCAGATGCGCGAAAACACAAAATGGAAGACCTGCCTTTAGTCGGGCGAACCCCCGTAATGCAAGAACTATACCGCGTTGTAGCGCGGGTGTTGAATACCGATTTACCTGTGATGATAACGGGGGAAAGCGGCACTGGAAAATCCGTGATCGCCCGATCAATCCACGACTTTTCAGACCGGCGTTCGCGGCCCTACATAATTGCTGGTGCGGCTGATTTGGAAATGCCCGATCAAATACAGGCAATGCTGATCAGTGCGAAGGCCG
>JBLHMX010000071.1:0-12541 GCA_047622625.1 Paracoccaceae bacterium
GGCCGCTTCTGCCATTTCCATGCCGGTAATTTCGGCTGCGTCATCGGTGGCTACGACGTCTTGCGTTACCTCAGCATCTGCGTTTGAAGCCGCCTTGGAACGTCCGCGCCCACGCCGTTTGGGGCGCGACTTGCTGCGGTTTTCTTCGTCTTCCACCTGCTGTTTGGCATAAGCCTCTTCTTCGGCCAGCAAGGCTTCGCGATCAGCTACGGGGATCTGATAGTAATCCGGGTGAACTTCGGAAAAGGCCAGGAAACCATGGCGATTCCCACCATAGTCAACAAAGGCAGCCTGAAGCGACGGTTCGACCCGCGTGATTTTGGCTAGGTAGATATTTCCAGCAAGCTGGCGTTTGTTAATCGATTCAAAGTCAAATTCTTCAACTTTGTTTCCATCGACAACAACCACCCGCGTTTCTTCTGCATGGGTGGCGTCAATAAGCATTTTTTTAGGCATGTTTTCTCTTGCAATCCGGCTAGGCCAGGCGGCGACTGGGCCGCGCGGGAGGTAAGGGATTGTTTCATTTTGGCGAGTTGAACAGCAGCCACACAAAAACTGGCGACAATTGCCACCAAGGTCCCTGTAATACTAGTGCCTGCGCGTTTCATCGCGGTTTTTTCTCCGACGTTTTCAACAAGAAAACGCCAATTCAACGTCCCGACATTGTTCAAGGCTGTCGGGCAAGCTCTGCCGGCCAATTGGCCTGTTGGATTGATCAGCGGCTATCTTTGGCTTTTGCCTGTAGCGTTATCAAAGCAACGAATTTGATTGCAGGTCTATGCACAGTTTTTGCGCACGTCCTGTGAGATGACATTAACGTCAAACATCCGGAAATGACAATGGCGAATTTGCAGTGTAATTGCGGTGTTTTTGCCGATCTAAACTATGTATAAGTCAGAAAACTAAAAACAATACGTTAACTTTGCAAACAGGTATGGCTTTGAACAAGACAATCGCACTCGTAATTCTGCTGATTTTTGGCGCAATGCCGAAATTGGCGGCCGCGCAGCAATTGCAGGCTTTGGCGCGGCTTGATGTGGCCAACTCGTCGATCACCTCGCGTATTTCCGGCGATGTTGATGTGGTTCTGAAACTGACCCAAGCTGTGCCATACCGCGTTTTTACGCTGGATGAACCGGCGCGGTTGGTGCTGGATTTTCGCGAAGTTCAATTTTCTGGCCTGCGTTCGACGGATTTAATCAACACAACCGCGATCACTGGTTTGCGTCATGGCTTGTTCCGACCTGGCTGGTCGCGTTTGGTGTTGGAAATGGCCGCACCCCTGAAAGTGCATCAGGTGGAAATGGAAACCGATGTAAATGAGGGTGACGCCACTATCCGGGTTCGGTTGACACCGCAGGGCGCCGAGGAATTCCATTTGCAATCGGGTGCCAAACAAGATGGCGATGTCTGGGCTTTGCCCGCAAGTCCTGAAATAATCGCCGCCAAGACCCGACCGTTAGGTGACAGGAAAATCGTCGTGGTGCTTGACCCGGGGCATGGTGGCATTGATCCGGGGGCCCAATACCAAGGGCATGTGGAAGCGAACCTGATGCTGAAACTTGCGCGCGAAATGAAAGACGTTCTGGTCCTAAGTGGCAATTACGAGGTCGCCTTAACCCGCGAAGAAGATGTTTTTCTGTCGCTTCAAGGGCGGATTACCAAGGCCCGTGAATTGGGTGCAGACGTTTTCATTTCGTTGCACGCAGATGCTTTGGCCGAAAGTACTGCCACGGGAACAACTGTTTACACCCTGTCAGAAAACGCATCTGACGAAGCCGCCGCGTCACTTGCCATCAGTCATCAACGCAGCGATTTGCTGGCGGGTGTTGATCTAAGAGATCAAGATGATTTGATTGCATCGATTTTGATGGACATGGTGCGGCTTGAAACCATGCCGAGATCCGAAGCACTGGCCGATGCGATTGTTGTTGGGATTGCCGATGCTATCGGGAAAATCCGCTCGCGGCCCCGTTTGTCAGCAGGGTTTTCGGTGTTGAAAGCACCCGATATTCCGTCGGTTCTGATTGAATTTGGCTTCATGTCGAACCCCAAGGACCTGGCCAATCTGGCCAATGCAGAATGGCGCGCCAAAGCCATAAGAGGCCTCAAACAGGCCTTAGACGATTGGAGCATCAAGGATGCCGCTCAAGCGCGATTGTTGCGGCAATAGCGATCAACTTTTGGTGATTGTTTATGACTTGGCATAAGTCCCCGCCAATCACATGCTTTGATGGGCGATTATTGGCCAAACTTGCGATTTGGGCTTTTGACGGCGCGAGGTTGGGCGCGTATAGATACTGTGGAACGATTTTGGGGTCTGTGTATTGTTACGTGCGGTTCTATCCTTTTTTGGATTTATTTTCAGTTGGTTGACAACTGGTATGATAATGGCGGCCTTAGGTCTTGGCGCTATATTCTGGATGTATGGCCGTGATCTGCCAAACCACGAAGCCCTGGCCCAATACGAACCTCCGACCCTATCAACGATCTATTCGGGCGAGGGGCGGATTATGGATGAATTTGCCAAAGAACGGCGCATTTTCACCCCGATCGAAGAAATCCCGGAAATCGTCAAGAACGCGTTCATCTCGGCGGAAGACAAGAATTTCCGAACGCACCGGGGCTATGATCCTTTGGGTATCATCAAGGCCGCGGTTGACGCGGCCCAAGGTGCGCGACTGCGCGGGGCGTCAACGATTACGCAACAGGTCATGAAGAACTTTTTACTGGACGGTGATCGATCCGCGGAACGTAAGATCAAGGAAATCATTCTGGCCTCAAGGCTGGAAGAAACTTTGGACAAAGAGCATATCCTTGAACTTTATTTGAACGAGATTTTTCTGGGTCAAAACTCGTTTGGTGTCACGGCCGCCGCACAAACTTATTTCAACAAACCGTTGGAACAATTGTCGGCACAGGAAGCGGCGTATCTGGCCGTATTGCCCAAAGCCCCATCGCGATACCATCCAGTGCGCGAAAAAGAACGCGCGATGGATCGGCGGAATTTTGTGTTGCGTGAAATGGCTGAAAACGGGTTTTTAACCCCGGAAGAGGCCGACATAGCGCGTGCATCCGATTTGAAAACGGTGCAAAGTGGTGAGTTCTCTTATTACAAGGCCAGTCTGCCCAAGCGCGATTATTTCACTGACGAAATTCGCCGCCAGCTTTCCACAACGTTCGGTGAAGATGAGTTCTTTGGCGGTGGTATGAAAATCCGTGCGACAATGGACCCGATCTTGCAAAAAGAAGCCGCCGCTGCACTGCGCGAAGGTTTAGAAGGTTACGACCGTTCGCGTGGTGTTTATCGCGGCTCGAAATTCAAACTTTCGTCTGAACAGTTGGCAGACGAGGCAACGTGGCAAGACGCGTTATCAGGTTTGTTGTTGCCGCGTGATATCGAAGGTTGGCATGTGGCGGCTGTTTTAGACCTATCCAAAGGTGCTGCGCGCATCGGATTGCAAGACGAGGCCGATGTCGAAGGTGGCCACGGAATTCCCTTTGAAGACATGGATTGGGCGCGGCCTTTAAACGCTGATGGCACACCGGGCAAAAAGGCCAAAAGCCCCAGTGACCTGCTTGCGGTTGGCGATGTGATATTCGTTAAAAAAATCTTTGGCCCAATTGAAGGCAGCGAAGAAGTCGAAGGTGAAGAAATTCCCCAGGAATTCAAATATTGGTCATTGCGTCAAATCCCAGAAATTCAAGGTGGCTTTATGGCGATGGATACCCGCACAGGCCGGGTTCTGGCGATGCAGGGCGGATTTTCCTATCAACATTCGGTTTTCAACCGCGCCACACAAGCGACGCGCCAGCCGGGGTCTTCGTTCAAGCCGTTTGTTTATGCTTCGGCCCTTGATGTTGGGTACACCCCAGCAACGATCGTGATCGATGCCCCGATCGAGGTGAAAACACCGCAAGGCATGTGGCGTCCACGTAATTCCAGTAACAAGTTTTACGGCCCGTCTCCTTTGCGGACAGGCATTGTTTTGTCTCGAAACCTGATGACCATTCGTTTGGCGCAAGCAGTTGGTATGGATGTGGTCGCTGAATATGCCGAACGCTTTGGCGTTTATTCCGATATGGGCGAACATTTGGCAAACTCATTAGGTTCGCAAGAAACGACATTGTTCAAGATGGTCGCCGCTTACGCGATGTTCGCCAACGGCGGCGAACGGGTGATTCCAACACTGGTTGACCGTGTGCAGGATCGCCGTGGCCAAACGATATATCGCCATGACCAGCGGAAATGCGAAGGCTGCGAAGTTGCCAGTCTGGACGCGGGTCAGCCGCCCCATATCACAAACACGCGCACGCGGGTGATGGATGCGGTCACGGCTTATCAGTTGACGTCAATGATGCGCGGCGTGGTTCAGCGCGGTACAGCAGCGGGCTATGTTAAGTTGAACGCACAGGTCGCAGGAAAGACCGGTACAACCAACGGTGCCAAGGATGTTTGGTTCGTAGGCTTTACCCCTGAAATTGTTGCTGGGTGTTACATGGGCATGGATTTGCCAGCACCTTTAGGCCGGGGTTCTTATGGCGGGTCTATGTGCGGGCCGGTTTTTACCAAGTTCATGAAAAAGGCGATTTCGCTGTATGGCAGCGGTAAATTCAAAGTTCCCGAGGATTCGACCTTCGTGAAAATTGACCGCTATTCCGGCGAACGGCTGCCTGATGACGCCAGCGGTAAGAATGTGGTTGCTGAACTGTTCCGCACGGGTGAAGAACCGATGTTTGGAGTGCTTTCCGTGGTTGATGGCGGCTTTGCAATGGGGTCAAACCTGCCACTATTCGGTGAAGATGAAGCTGATGTTCAAGAAGAGGTTGGGCTTGAGGTGACGACCCAGCTTGGCGTGAAAAAGAAGATCCCAAAACGCGCTACGTTCGGATCGCTTTCCAGCGGCGGGCTTTATTAAGGCCATAGCGCTTTACCTGACTTGTCGCCTTAGATACACCCAGCAGATACCAATTCAGGCAGGGCGAAAACTATGCGCGCGGAAATCGAAAACATTGCAGCCGAAATCGAAAAGTCGCTGGATTTGTTGCGTCAACGGATGAATTGGGAAACCGCCGACTTCCGGTTAGAAGAATTTAATGCCATGTCTGAAGACCCCAATTTGTGGGATGATCCGGAAAAAGCCCAGAATCTGATGCGGGAACGCCAAGCGTTAGTCGACGCGATGGAAAATTACCGCTCTCTTGCGCAAGAGCTTGAAGACAACAAAGACCTGATCGAACTTGGTGAAATGGAAGACGACGCCGAAGTCATTTCTGAGGCGGAAAATGCCATCAAATCCTTGCAGAAAATCGCGGCCCAAAAAGAGGTTGAGGCGCTGCTTGATGGCGAAATGGACTCTAATGACACCTTCCTTGAAGTTAACGCAGGTGCTGGCGGCACGGAAAGCTGTGATTGGGCGTCGATGCTGGCGCGGATGTATATGCGTTGGGCGGAAAAGCAGGGCTATAAAGTCGAAACGATGGCTTACAGCGCGGGTGACGAGGCTGGGATCAAATCAGTTACCTATCAGATCAAAGGCCATAATGCTTTTGGCTGGCTGAAAAGCGAAAGCGGCGTGCATCGGTTGGTGCGGATATCGCCTTTTGACAGCAACGCCCGGCGCCATACATCATTTTCTAGCGTTTGGGTTTACCCCGTAGTCGACGATAATATCGAAATTGATATCAATCCCTCGGACATTCGGGTCGATACCTATCGGTCTTCAGGCGCGGGCGGTCAGCATGTTAACACAACCGACAGTGCGGTGCGCATTACGCATATTCCAACCAATATCGTTGTGACCTCATCAGAAAAATCCCAACACCAGAACCGCGCAAACTGCATGGCTGCGTTGAAATCGCGATTGTATGAAATGGAAATGCGTAAACGCACACAAAGCATTCAGGACGCCCATGAAAACAAAGGCGATGCGGGCTGGGGTAATCAGATACGCAGCTATGTTTTGCAACCCTATCAGATGGTAAAAGACCTGCGCACGAACGAAGAAACATCAGACACGCAGGGTGTATTGGATGGAGATTTGGATGCGTTCATGGCGGCAGTTCTGGCGCAAGACGTGGCCGGAAAATCGCGGGCTGAAGCGCAGGCTGACTAAGCCTTCTAACGAAAACGGCCCTGAATTATTAATCAAGGCCGCTTGCAATAATTAACAGAATTGAGTTTTTCTACTTGCCCGTCGCAGAGGGGGTTGGGGCTAGTGCCGATGAGGGCGCTGCCTTCGGCGCGGGCTTGGCCACTTTAGTGTTCAACGGGTCGTCTTGACGTTGAACCGAACCTTCAAAATGAGCACCACTTTCGATCGCGATGGTTTTGTGAATGATGTCGCCTTCAACACGTGCTGTGGATGTCAGACGAACTTTTAGACCACGTACCCGGCCAATAACCCGGCCGTTAACCACAACATCATCAGCAACAATCTCGCCTTTAACCGTGGCGCCTTCGCCAACCGTCAGAAGATGTGCGCGGATATCGCCGTCGACCATGCCTTCGATTTGAATGTCGCCGGTCGTTTTCATATTGCCTTTAACCACCAGATCAGACGACAGCGTCGATGGCGCTGGTTTTGATTTGGGGGCTGCCGACGGACCGGGTGTTGGGCCCGAGCCGAGGGGTGGCACGCTTGGCGCTGGTGCCGGTTTGCCCATTGGGGCTGTGCCGCCAGCCGGAGTTGGCCGAGCTTCACCCATCGAAGGTTTTGGGGCGGTGTCTTTTATTTTGCTTTTAGAAAACATTTCTGGCTGCCTTAATATATTTCATTGGATTGACCGACTTGCCGCCGATTCTGACTTCGTAATGTACATGAGAACCAGTCGAACGACCAGAGCTACCCATATCACCTATTCGGTCTCCGCGCGAGACCCTTTGCCCTTTTTTGACACGAAACCGCAGCATATGGGCATAACGTGTTTCAAAACCAAGTGCGTGTTGGATTTTGATGACGCGGCCGTATCCACCGGCCCAGCCGACAAATTTAACCACACCGTCCGCCGTTGCATAAAGCGGCGTGCCACTGCTGGCTGCCAGATCGATGCCGTCGTGCATCCGACCTTTGCCGCTGATTGGGTGACGCCGCCAGCCATAACCGCTGGTCGCGCGATAAGATGATTTTACCGGCAGTACGAACGGTAAACGTTCGGCCGCGATCCGCATCATGTTAACTTTGTCCAGCTCGGCCAACAAAGCGTTGGCCTGCAACGACGCGGGGTCCATAGGTTGGCCCTTGGTTGATATGGCCAATGGGGTTAAAGGCCCGCCAGTACCTGAATATCCAGCCCTAACATCGTTCAACAACTTGTCTGTTGAAAGGCCGACATTTTCGAACATTTTCTCAAGCGGGCTGATTGAAACGGTAACGGCCTCTTCCAGTCGCGAGAAGATACGCCCGTTGCGTTCTTTTGTCAGTTTGGCTTGGTGCTTCAAATCTTCGACTTTGGTGTTCATTTCCGCAGTTGTGACGATCATGCCGTCGCGTTCTTGGACCGTTTTTGCCAAAGCCGCGTTGAGAAAATCAAGTGTGGTGCTAACATCTTCTGCCGCACCAAACTCGGTACTGATCGTGCCAGTAACGGTCTGCAATTCGCCAAGCAATTTGTCTGACTGGACTTCGGCGCGATCCCGTTCCTTCATGGTTTTGCGTAAAGTCCGCTGAATAACACCAATTCCGGTTTCCAGCTCACGGCGGCGATCTTCAGATGCCAAAAGCGCGCTTTGTTGTGCCGAGATTTGCTCAAGTGCTACATAAAACCGTTCCTGGGCTTTTTGGGCTTCTAGCGCGCGTTTGTCGCGTTCGCCGGACAACGAGTTTAGCCGTGTCTCATAATCAATTTGTAAGGCAAGGGTTTGGTCGCCCGAGCTGCTTGGATCAACTGAATGAATTAGGAAGGCTGACGAAACAAAAATGGTCCAACCGAAAAACAGGGCTGCCGCAAATGTCAGGATCATCTGAGTGGGGGGCGTCAATCGCAAGAAGCGTGTCGAATTATCGGTGCGCAAATATAGACGTTGTTCGGAAAAGTATTTCTCTGCAAGCACATGAATCTTGCGTTTTAGTCGCGTTCTCAATGAATTTCCCCTTGCATGCGTCGTGTTCTGTGTTTTGGTAGATAGTTAAAAGCACCGAACACTTGATTTTTTTAATAAATTGCAACGAGTTATTCAACTGTTTTCACCTGCCAAATTTGCATCGTTCGCGATTTGGAAACATTCGCGCGAGTTCTTGCCTATTGAGCTGTGGATAAAGCCGTAAAACCCCCCAGAGTTGATTGACTGCATCCAAAAAGTGGCGAGATTTTGCCCATAGTGTGGAGTTTTTCTGCCAAGCGTCTTGTAAGTTGGGCGTGAGGTTGCATTTTTCTGTTAAAAGATGAATGACGAACTGACAATTTTGATGGGTCTAGGGGTGAATTCCGCTTCTGCTGACAAATCACCAACGAAAAATAGCGAACCGCCGTGGAAAAACAAATAAAGCCCAGAAGATACCGCCTGTTAAGGCGATTTTTTGCTGTATTTGGTGGAATTATACTGGCGTGTATCGGGCTGGTAGTTTTTTTGTCGACAACGGGTGTGGATGCACCGGATTGGGTACGCGCGCGCGTTGAAAGCCAGCTAAGCCAAGCCTATCCAAGTGGCGAAATCAGCATCGACGCCATCAGTCTTGCACCATTGACTGACGGCCTGACGCCCAAAATTGATATTCGAAACATTGAGCTGCGCGGCCCAGACGGCAATTTACAAGCAAGTGTACCCGCAGTTGAGGCAAGTTTCAGCGCCTTAGGATTGTTAAGCGGGCAGCTTCAGCCAATAACGGTCTTGGTCAAAGGGGCGAACTTGAACCTTAAAAGGGATCAAGATGGCCAGTTTGATATCACTGTCGGAGGCGCGTCTGATGATTTGGATGGAACACCGGCAAACATAAAGAGCGTGGGATCTGTTGCCGATATCATGGCCCAGATCGATAGTTTATTAGCGATCCCGATTTTGAAGAACCTAAAGGAGATCGAAAGCACGCAAAGTAGTCTGTCGCTAGATGATGCGTTATCCGGTCACGCTTGGAACATCGACAAGGGTGTCGTCAGTTTTGAGCAAAACGACACAGAAATCACCGCGAGTGTGCGATTTAACCTTACCGATAAGCTGGATCAAGACGCGGATGATGCCGCGTGGGCGAATTTCAGTTGGCGTAAGGAAAAAGGCGCTGACGTTTCAGAAATCTCGACCTGGTTTCATAACATTCGAGCTGAAGATATCGCCGATCAGGTCACCGCATTTAACTGGCTTCGTCTTTTGGACGCGCCGATCTCGGGGTCGATGGCTTTGGATGTTTCCAGCGACGGCATGTTTGGCGACATGCACGGCGTGTTGGATGTTGGCACTGGAATTATTCGCCAGACTGAAAAAGGCCAACCTATTCGTTTCACGTCGGCCAAGGCGTACCTGTCATATGACCAGAACCTTGAAAAGTTCACCTTTGATCAAGTGCTGGTCAATACCGATGCGGCCCAGATAACCGCCAATGGGCACATCTACTTAAGCGACTTGATCGATCGCACTGTCGGCGCAGTCATAACGCAGTTGCGTTTTACGAAGGTTACGATTGATCCGCCCGGTGTGTTTACCAGCCCGGTTAAGTTCGATCTTGGCGCGCTTGACGCAAGAATTCAGCTTGATCCGCTCACCATAGACATTGGGCAGTTGGTCTTGGTTGACGGCGACACCCGGCTGGTCGCCTCTGGCAATATTGCTTTCACTGAAGCGGGGTTTGCCCCGACAATTGATCTGAGCGTGAATTCCATACCAGCTTTGCAAATGGTTCAATTGTGGCCACTTGTGTACAAACCCAAGTCCAAAGCCTGGATGGATAAATACATTCTAGGCGGGGTCATTCACAACGTCACTGGCGCACTTCGCGGCGCAGCCGGTGAAAAACCCGTTTTGAACCTTGGTTTTGATATGCGCGATATGAATGTGAAGTTCATGAAAACGTTGCCGCCACTTGAAAATGGCGTTGGATATGCGGTTCTGGCAGATGGCACCATGGATTTTGTATTGGAAAGCGGCAACATCACCGCGCCTGACGGTGGCAAAATTAATGTTGCGGGCACTGTGTTTCAGATACTGAACACACGGATCAAGGGCTCGCCTGCTGTCGTTCAACTGAAATCGCAAAGTTCGATTTCGTCGCTTTTATCCGTGCTGGATCTGCCGCCTTTTGAATTTCTCAGCAAGGCCGGGTTAGAAACTGATCTTGCGGCTGGAACGATCGCAACCAAAGGAAAAATATCCTTTCCGATGGTTAAAAAAGTGCCGCTGGACTTGGTGACTTATGCGCTTGAGGGCAAAGCCAAAAATGTCAGCACCTCAAAGCTAGTTAAAGGCAAAGTCTTAAAAGCAGATGCGTTGAAAGTTGTTGCAGATAATTCTGGCATAACAATCTCGGGCGAGGCGCGGCTGGGCAGGGTGCCAGTTTCCGGGCTTTGGCGGCAGGATACTGGGCCGCTTAACAAAGGTAAAAGCAAAGTCGAAGGCCAGGTAGAACTGTCGCA
Organism: Paracoccaceae bacterium; assembly: GCA_047622625.1. Lineage (GTDB taxonomy): Bacteria > Pseudomonadota > Alphaproteobacteria > Rhodobacterales > Rhodobacteraceae > UBA5972. The sequence continues at coordinate 10,564 of JBLHMX010000071.1, forward strand.
GCGGTTTCTGGATGAGTTTGCCATTGCCCTGCCAAAAGGATCGATCAAGGGACGCGGCACTGGTCACATTGAAATCGATCTGGTGCGCGATAAACCTGCCCAATTCAAACTGGTGTCTGACTTGAACCGCGTGCAACTGGCAATAACGGCCCTTGGGTGGAGCAAACCAAAGAATATGAAAGCCAAATTTTCAGCGGAGGGGCAGTTTGGTACACCCACGAAAATCACATCGATTTCTTTGAAGACCCGCGGGTTGGACGCCAAGGGAACTATAACACTTAATTCAGACGGCACCTTAGATGTCGCCCGTTTTGACCAAGTCAATTTGGATGACTGGGTGAAAACACCAGTAGAAATTCGTAACGATGCAAATGGAAACGCCGTGTTTAACTTAAACGGCGGCTTGCTTGATTTTCGCAAAAGCAGATTTGGCAGTTCGGGGTCAGATGGGTCGGGTAATCTGATCGCGGTGAAGATTGACAGGTTGATCGTCAGCAACGGTATCGCGTTGACCGATGTTGTTGGCGATTTGAACACGTCAGGCGGTGTGACGGGATCATTTTCGGGCAGAGTTAATGGCGGCGCGCGCATCATTGGAACGTTGGCGCCCTATAACGGCGGCACGGGAGTGCGTTTTACGTCTACTGACGCGGGTTCTGTTTTCCGATCTTCGGGCTTGTTTAACGGCGCTCATGGGGGCCGCATGGATATGATATTGGTGCCCGCAGGCAAGCCCGGCCATTATAACGGTACTATGAGCGCTAGCAAATTGCGGGTGCAGGATGCCTCGGCTTTGGCGGCGATCCTGTCTGCCCTAAGTGTGGTTGGACTGTTAGAGCAGTTAGACGGTGAAGGCATCGCATTTTCAAATGTCGACGCCAAGTTCTTGCTCACCCCAAACGGCGTGCAATTGCACGAAGGCAGTGCCGTTGGCGCTTCTTTGGGTTTAACGATGGAAGGCGCATACCAGGCTGCAGATGCGTCAATGGATATGCGCGGAGTGATCACACCGGTCTATTTGTTGAACGGAATATTAGAGCAGACAAAGATATTTGGTGGGCTGTTCGGCAAGAAAAAAGGCGAAGGTTTACTTGGGTTTAACTATACCCTGAAAGGAAACGCTGACACGCCAAAGGTTGGTGTTAATCCATTGTCAATTCTGGCGCCAGGCGTGTTGCGCGATATTTTCCGCACGCCAACGCCGCAAGTCAGTGACGAATGAACAATTTTCGTGAAATTGCGCCCATGAAACTTTCGGATTTCGACTTCGAATTGCCCGAAGGCCTGATCGCCACGCGGCCTGCCGTTCCTCGGTCTTCGTCCAAAATGCTGGTGGCAACACGTGATGGACTGGAAGATCGGATCGTGACCGATCTTGTGGAATTACTACACAAAGGTGATCGCCTGATCCTGAACAACACCAAGGTCATTCCGGCACGCCTATCCGGGCAGCGATTGCGCGTAAGCGACCAAGGCCAAACCAGCGCAAAGATTGAGGTAACGTTGCTGTCACCCACGCCCAACGGTGAATGGCGCGCTCTAGCAAAACCCGGGAAACGGGCGAAGGTCGGCGAGACCATAATTTTTGGTGATCGTTTAACGGCGACTGTACAGGCCAAACCGGGCGGCGAGATTGTGTTGGCCTTCAATTTACAGGGTGCTGACTTTGAAGATGCTCTGCAGCAAGTCGGCATCATGCCCTTACCGCCCTATATCGCCTCGCTTCGGGCGGTGGATGTGCAAGATAACCGCGACTACCAAACCGTTTTTGCAAAATTTTCCGGGGCGGTGGCCGCACCAACCGCATCCCTGCATTTTGACGATGAGTTGTTGGCGCGACTGGCAGCCAAGGGTGTCGAATTTACCTATGTGACCTTGCACGTTGGGGCGGGCACATTTTTGCCTGTCAAAACTGATGATGTGACCAACCACAAAATGCACAGCGAATGGGGCGAGGTGACACAGCCCGCGGCAGATC
>JBLHMX010000072.1:0-12442 GCA_047622625.1 Paracoccaceae bacterium
AGAACACACAGGGAGAGACCTCAGCATAACTTGCGGATTCCCATCGACGGGAATATTTGGTAACTTTGGTCATGCAAAAACCCTTCATCACCCAACCCGAACTTTTTGTAACCGCCAGCGATCTTGATCATCCAGCACTTCATGCGCTTGATGACACCGAGGCGGTTTTGGATTGGACTAAGATCGAACCAATCTTGACCTCGATTTATGCCTCTAAAACGGGCCGTCCCAGCTATCCGCTTTTGACCTTGTTTCGAGGTTTGCTGCTGGGAGTGTGGTATCGCTTGTCGGATGTTCAACTGTCGCAATGCCTTTATCGTGACCTGCTGTTTCGTAAATTTTGCCACCTTGAACTGGGCGGCGATGTCCCTGAAGCATCAACCTTGGGTCGGTTCCGCAATCACTTGGTTGAGCTCGATCTGTGGGAGCGGTTATTGGGAGAGATCAACCGTCAGCTTGAGGCCAAGAACATTATTCTGACAGAGGGCCGCATCAACATCATCGATGCAACACCGATTGAGGCAGCGCAATCTGGGTCAGGCAAAGGCAAAGATGGCCAGCCAAAACGTGACAAGCAAGCAGGGTGGCACGTCAAGAAAGACAGTCGTGGCAATCTAAAATCCACCTATGGCTACTCGGTTCATACGGGCGTGGATGAGGATGGTTTTATCCAACGCCAAACAGTCACAGCCGGTAATGTGCACGACAGCGTCGAACGCGATACGCTTTTGCTGGGCGATGAGACTGCCCTTTACGCGGATGCGGCTTACAGCTCGAAAGAGACGCGCGACAAGCTGGAACGTTTTGGCATTGCAGATCAGGTGCAACGCAAAGGCTACCGCAACAAACCTTTGTCTGCAGAAGATAGCACCCGTAATGATGAGATTGCCGTTATCCGTGCTGGTGGCGAGCGGCCTTTTGCCACGTACAAAAGTCGCTATGGCTTAGCCCGCACACGCTTTATGGGCTTGGCCAAAAATATGACCGCCTACGGCATTGCAGCCATCGCCCATAACGTTCGCAAGGGTGCCAAGTTCCTGACCCTTTACGGATTGTCAGACTCGACTTGTGCTGGATAAGTGTGGCCAAAATCCAGAAATGGGGTGTAAAACCACGCCAAATTGACCATATCCAACACGCAAACCCGCAAATAACTGACTTTACTGGAAATCCATCTCGAAGTTGATAGTATTTAGCTGGAATAGAGTCCTTATACTGAGGTCTCAATGGAAAAGCATGGCGGCGCACGTATCGCGAATTACAATGTCGAAGCGGTGTTGGATGATGGCGACAAACCGGGGATAATTGGCGTGTTTTCATTTCCAAGCGCGCAAGCCATTCAAGACTTGCTGTATAATGACGCTGAATATCAGGCGCTGGTTCTTTTTCGGAACAAAGGGTTTAAGGTTATTCGCTTCTTTGTTTGTAACGCATAAAGCCAACGGGTAACGCGACGTGGACCGGATTTTCAAAAGTATTGATTTCATCGAACGAAATATGTTCGAGCCCATTGATATCCACGATATCGCGCGGGCATCGAATTATTCGACATATCATTTTTGTCGGATTTTTCGACTGTTCGTTGGGGACTCGCCAAAGGAATACCTGCGTAAACGCCGCCTAACAATTGCCGCCGAGCGCCTTGCCAAAGGCGAAAGCTCGATCCTGAACATCGCGCTGGATTGCCAGTTTGAATCCCACGCGTCCTTCACGCGATCTTTCAAACAGCTATTCAAAATGTCGCCCGAACAATACCGCGAAACCGCCGACCCTTTTCGGCTTTTGTACAAGGATCAGTTCAGCCCGCACATGCTGCATCACCTTCAGAACCGCCTTGATATGGAGCCCGAAATCGTGACCCACGGCGCGGCGAAAGTTATCGGTGTTGCGCGGCAATACAACGAAGAAGATCTAAACATCGAAACCCTTTGGTCCGCATTTCGCCCCAGTGTTGCCGGCATTGCCAACCGTGTCGGCGACGACGCGTTTGGAATATACGAAGAGTACTGCGAAAACCAAGACAGTATCGGGTTCAGCTATATTTGCGCCGTCGAAGTTAGTGATTTTGATACCATCCCAAAGGGCATGATAGCGAGAACAATCCCCCAACATTTATATGCCGCATTCCGGCACAAGGGCCCGATTTCGTACTTGCCGGAAACGCTGAAATACATCTGGGGAAGCTGGCTACCGAAATCGGATTACGACTATGTTGATAAGCCCGATTTCGAACTTTACGCGCCAGGGGCTAATCCTAATGACCCGGAAAAGACCCTGTATTTGTACATTCCAGTCACCAAGAAAGACTGACTTTTCGCATAACTGAAAAGATCGTCTGATCATCAAATGTAATTTCTTAGGAGAATTCTCATGGTAAAACACATCGAACAAACCAAACGGTACAACGTCTCGGCCAGCAAGGTCTGGGCCGCGCTTGCCGATTTCGGCAACGTCAACAAATGGCACTTTTCCGTCGAAAATTCACCAATGATAGATGGCACAAGTTTCGGCCTTGGCGCCAAACGCACCTGTAATTTCTATGACGGATCAAGTGTGGTTGAAGAGATTGTCGAATTCCACGAAGGCGAAAAGTTCATTGTGGAAATCACCGAGTTTTCAATGCCTCTCAAATCGCTAATCGCCGCCACCAAAGTTCGCGCGCTTGATGATACGACCTGCGACATAACGATCGAGATGGATTTTGTCGTTAAGGGCGGCCCATTTGGCGTTGTGATGGGGGCCCTTATGGTCAAGCCGATGATGCGAAAGGTTGCAAAAAAGCTGTTAGACGGTCTGGCTTATCACGCTGCCACTGAAAACGTGGTGGGCAATGAAATGCCATCTGATCGCGATTTGCCTTTGGCGTTTGGGTAGGAACCACCTTGTATAAACAGCCTTCGGTAGCTACGGATTAGTGTATGATCACAGTCCAAACGGTATTAATCTGGGCCATTCCGCGTAAAATGCTTTGGATTGGCAGTTTGGTTATGCGCCACGATACTCTACATCCCGTTTTTTCTGCCCGCAATTGAGCGAAATGATTACACGATAACACCAACCGTTGTTACGGCAATCCCTGCGCTTGCGTTCTCTTCGTTTACCGTCGCTTTATTTGTCTCAATCGTCATTCAAAGCCGTTTGCCATTTCGAACTCTACTGCATCCAACTCGGGCGCGAGTTATCGGTGCTATCGGACTTTGGGTTTTACTGCCAATCGGGGTTTTTCTATATGCGCCGGTCAGTGCCGCCGCGATGGTCGCAATGGCAATAATGGGGGCTATGGAAGGTTTCGCTCAGCCGCTCCCACTTTTCCTGATAGCTGCGGCCTTACTAGCAACTCTATTATATGTAGTTGCTTGTTTGTTGTCATCAGGCTTACCCGACTGGCGGTTGCGTTTCTTTGCCTATTGTCTGGTTTGGTGGGCCGCGTACCTTGGTTTCTTGTTACATTCTGGTTTTCTAACCGAGTTGTAGGCCCTACTGTGCGCACATAAACATGCTGCGCGATGATCAAAAATGCGTCGTCTAAATTTTTGGAGCTCACCTTGACCGACCTATCCAACAAAACCGTCCTAATCACTGGCGCATCCCGCGGTATTGGCGAGGCCGCAGCCCGTGAGTTCGCCAGCCTCGGCGCTAACGTCACACTTGCAGCCAGAACCGCCACTGATATCGAACGTATCGCCGCCGAAATCGGCGACAAGGCAATCGCGGTCACTTGCGATGTTGCCGATCGAGCCTCGGTTGAACACGCGGTCGCACAGACCGTGGCAAAGTTTGGTGGCCTTGATATCCTGATCAACAACGCGGGTTCAATTGACCCTATTGGCGCTATCGCTGATATTGATCCTGATGCTTGGGACATGGTAATCGACGTCAACGTCAAAGGTGTGTTTTACGGCGTTCGCGCAGCCCTGTCGCACATGCAAGATGGCGGCACAATCCTGACAATCGGCTCGGGTGCAGCCACATCCGCGCTGGAAGGTTGGAGCCATTACTGCGCCTCAAAAGCCGCCGTTCACCACTTGAACGCCTGCTTGCATCACGAACTTGGCCCCAAAGGCATCCGTGCAATCGTTTTGTCGCCCGGAACGGTTGCCACCCAAATGCAGCGCAACATTAAAGCCAGCGGCATCAACCCTGTCGCCCAGATGGAATGGGATGATCACATTCCGCCGGAATGGCCAGCCAAAACTCTGGTCTGGATGTGTGGATCAGATGCTGACGAGTTCTTAGGCGGCGTTGTCCCGCTGCGCGACGAAAATATCCGCCGCCGTGTTGGTTTAATCGCATGATCGAACTGGTTAAGGACGGTGCGCGATGGAACATCACGCTAAACCGACCTGACAAGGCAAATGCCCTATCGCTTGAAATGCTAGAGCGGCTCGACAATATTTTCGCGGACGCTGCACAGGATCAATACCTCAAACTTCTTGTCATTACCGGCGCAGGCGACCGTGTTTTTTGTGCTGGCGCTGATCTGGGCCAAGCAAAAGACGCCACCGCAATAACCACTAACCCGATCTGGGAAAGCGTATCTGGACGGCTGGCCGGCCTGCCTTGCCTGACAATTGCCGCACTAAACGGCACCGTCGCGGGCGGCGGTTTTGGTGTGGTATTGGCCTGTGATCTGCGCATCGCAGTTTCAAACGCAAAGTTCTTTTATCCTGTCTTGAAAAACGGGTTTTTGCCGCAACCGTCTGACGTGAAACGCATGAACGCCCTTATCGGCCCTTCAAAGACAAAACTGATCTTGCTTGCCGGGCAAAAATTGACAGCTGGTGACGCTCTGGCCGCGGGATTAATCGACTTACTGGTCGCGCCCAAAGACATGCAATCAACGATTGATGCATTGTCTGCCGATGCCATTGGTGCCGATATTTCCACCTTGTGTGCGATCAAAGAAATGACGCGAGAATGACACCTAAGCCTCGCAACTATCCCAGCTTGCCCAAGGTACGCTGAACTGCATCTTTCCAGCCGCCGTAAGCCAAATCTCGTTGCCCTTCATCCGCCGCTGGCTCAAACCGCCGCTCCAAAGCCCAGCTTTGAGCAAATGACTGCGGCGAACCACAAACACCAGCCCCCAGCCCGGCCAAATAGGCCGCGCCCAGCGCGGTGGTTTCGGTGACTGTTGGCCGATCAACCGGTGCATTCAACTGGTTGGCAATCGCCTGCATTGTCCAGTCGCTGGCCACCATACCGCCATCAACCCTCAACACGGTTTCCGCGGCACCTGACCAATCACTGCGCATCGCCTCGATCAAATCTCGGGTTTGATAGGCAACGCTTTCCAACGCTGCGCGGGCAAGTTCGGCAGGCCCTGTGTTGCGTGTTAAACCGAAAATCGCACCCCGACTTTCCGCATCCCAATAGGGCGCACCAAGCCCCGTAAACGCAGGCACAAGATAAATATGTTGCTCTTGATCCGCGCGTTCGGCCAGCTTTTGCGTTTCGTGTGCTTCCGCAATCACACCAAGCCCGTCGCGCATCCATTGCACCACCGCACCTGCAACAAAAATCGACCCCTCAAGCGCATAAATTGGAACACCGTCGAGCTGATAGGCTATTGTCGTTAGCAAACGCGCATTTGATTTCACCATTTCTGATCCGGTATTCAGCAAGGCAAAACAGCCGGTGCCATAGGTTGACTTCATCATACCGGGCGTAAAACAAGCCTGCCCAACCGTCGCGGCCTGCTGATCGCCTGCCACCCCGCGAACGGGGATGGCACGACCAAATATACCCACATCAGTTTCGCCAAAATCCGCCGCACAATCGCGTACATCAGGTAGCATGGATTTCGGAATGTTAAACAGCGCCAACAACTCCTCATCCCAGCCGCCATCGACAATACTATACAGCATTGTACGCGACGCATTGGTGGCGTCGGTGGCATGCACGCGCCCAGCAGTTAACCGCCAAATCAAAAAACTATCGATAGTACCAAACAGTAAATCCCCAGCCTCGGCGCGGTCTCGTACACCGCCAATGTTGTCTAATATCCAAGCCAATTTACTGGCTGAAAAATAGGGGTCCAGCAACAGCCCGGTTTTCACTGTGACCATTGGCTCCACGCCATCAGCCTTTAGCTGCGAACACAAATCCGCCGTGCGTCGATCCTGCCAGACAATCGCATTGTAAACTGGCTTACCTGTAACTCGATCCCACACAACAACCGTTTCGCGCTGGTTGGTGATGCCAATGGCGGCCACATCCGCCAAGTCAGCACCCTCCAAGGCAAGTCGACTGGTTTCCAGCACCGATTGCCAAATGTCTTCAGGGTCGTGTTCCACCCAACCTGATTGCGGGAAATGCTGGGTGAACTCTTTCTGGCCGGTTTTAACGGGCCGCAAATTCGCATCAAATAAAATAGCGCGGCTAGATGTAGTGCCTTGGTCAATGGCGAGGATAAATGTCATGTAATCGCGCCTTTCATCCATGTTTCTAAAGCTGCAATTTGGGCTAAACTCATCCGCAAACCACATTTTGTTCGCCGCCAAACCACATCATCCGCGCATTTGGCCCATTCTTGTTCAATCAGCCAGCGTATTTCTATTTCGTACAGCCCTGCCCCAAAATCCTGCCCCAGATCGGCTTGTGATTTGGTGCCCGCCATAACCTTGGATGCCAATGCTCCATAAGCCGCAATCATCCGGCGGGCATCGCGTGGCTCAACAAACGGAAATTGCGCCTGCAGATCTTCCACTAGCTTAACCTTACTCGCATATTCGAAATCCCCACCCGGCAAAGGTGTGTGATCCGTCCAAGGCAACCCCGTCAGCTCGACGTAAGGCGCCAGCTCGGCCACCGCTTGTTCCGCCAAAATTCGGAATGTGGTGATCTTACCCCCATAGATACTGATGAGCGGCAGCTTTCCATTTTGATCCTCAACCTTGATATGATAATCTCTCGAGGCTTTGCTGGCGTCGCCCTCCATTTCGTCATCCAGTGGCCGCACCCCTGAATAGGTCCAAATAACATCGCTGGGCATTATCGGCTGAGTAAAATATTCCGATGCGCCCCTACAAAGGTAATCGATCTCTTCATCTGTGCAATATGCGTCGCCAGGATCGCCTTTGTGATCCATGTCCGTTGTGCCGATGATGGTAAAATCTTCCTCGTAGGGTATTGTCATCATGACCCGACCATCCGCGTTTTGAAAAAAATAGGCGCGGTCATGTTCGTACAGCTTTTTGGTCACAATGTGTGAACCACGAACCAATCGTATAGGCTCATCAGGCTTAATCCCAATCGCGTCTTCGATCACTATGTTGACCCAAGGACCACCGGCATTCACCAGCGTTTTCGCGCGATGGGCTTGGCGTTCGCCATCACCGGTCTGCGTCTCCACCTGCCAAACACCATTGCTGCGCTGCGCACTTACCACCTTAGTTTGGGTCATAATTCTGGCCCCACGATCCGCTGCATCTCGCGCGTTCAACACAACCAGGCGTGCGTCATCAACCCAACCATCGGAATATTCAAATGCCTTCACGAACCCAGCCTTTAACGGGCCACCTGCGATGTCATTACGCAGGTTCAGCGCCTTAGTTGCAGGCAAGCCGCCACGACTGGCAAGGTGGTCATACAAAAACAATCCCGCCCGCAACAACCAAGCGGGCCGCATTCCTTTGGCGTGCGGCAGTACAAATCGCATGGGTTTTGAGATATGAGGCATGTTGCGCAACAACACCTCTCGTTCCCGTAAAGCCTTGCGCACCAACCCAAATGCGTATTGCTCCAGATACCGTAATCCACCATGAAACAACTTAGTCGCCGCAGACGACGTGCCCGACGCGAGATCGCCCTGTTCGCATAAAACGACCGACAATCCGCGACCCGCTGCATCGCGTGCAATCCCGGCCCCATTCACGCCACCGCCGATTATCAGCAGATCGACAACTTCAATAACTTTACCCAAGCGATTCCTGCATTAATATGTGTTTCGGTTGCCTCCAAACTGATCCCTTTTATTTCGGATTTCAATGTGGATTGCGCACCGCAGTGTTTGCACCGGCCAGAAAAATATATAAGGGTGCATGAAGTTGGACAAAATCAAGGATGAACAAATGAGAACCCGTGCCGCCGTCGCCGTTGAAGCAGGCAAACCGCTTGAAGTTATGGAAGTAAACCTTGAAGGTCCTAAAGCAGGCGAGGTTTTGGTTGAAATCAAAGCTACCGGCATTTGCCACACAGATCAATTCACCCTTTCCGGCGATGATCCCGAAGGCATGTTTCCAGCTATTTTAGGCCACGAGGGCGCAGGCATAGTTGTTGAATGCGGCCCTGGTGTTACCAGCTTGAAAGTGGGCGATCACGTGATCCCGCTTTACACGCCAGAATGCCGTGAATGCGATTACTGTTTGAACCCCAAAACCAACCTTTGCCAAGCGATCCGTTCCACTCAGGGTGCAGGCATGATGCCAGATGGCACCTCGCGGTTTTCAATGCTGGATGGCACGCCGATCTTGCATTACATGGGCTGTTCCACCTTCGCCAATCACACAGTCTTGCCGGAAATCGCGCTAGCCAAAGTGCGCAAAGACGCGCCATTTGACAAAATCTGCTACATCGGTTGCGGCGTCACCACGGGCATCGGTGCGGTTATTAACACCGCCAAAGTTGAAATCGGCTCAACCGCCATTGTATTTGGTCTAGGTGGCATTGGTCTGAACGTCGTTCAGGGTCTGCGCCTTGCGGGTGCTGACCAAATCGTCGGTGTTGATCTAAACGCCAGCAAAGTAGAAATGGCGACAAAGTTCGGCATGACCGATTTTGTCAATCCAAACGATGTATCCGGCGATCTAGTCGGTCATCTGGTCGAACTAACTGGCGGCGGCGGTGATTACACCTTCGACGCCACAGGCAATGTCGGCGTGATGCGCACCGCACTGGAATCAGCCCACAAAGGCTGGGGCGAAAGCATCATCATCGGCGTGGCCGCAGCAGGTGCCGAAATTTCCACACGGCCCTTCCAACTGGTAACAGGCCGTTCCTGGCGCGGCACCGCATTTGGCGGCGCAAGTGGGCGCACAGACGTACCCAAAATCGTCGACTGGTACATGCAGGGCAAGATCGAGATCGACCCAATGATCACCCACAAACTATCGCTGGATGATATCAACAAAGGTTTTGATTTGATGCATGCGGGTGAAAGCATCCGCGCAGTGGTCGAATATTGATCCAAGTCAGGCCGTCAACAACCAAAGACCACAATGCCATCTGGAAGATCCTTGAACCGATCTTCCGGGCTGGCGACACCTATGCCCAGCCAACGGATATTTTCCGTGAAGAGGCGTTGTCTTACTGGTTGGGCGGTCACCACACAGGATATGTTGCCACTGACGACAGCCAAATCCTTGGCACTTATTACATCGGCCCCAACCAACTTGGCGGCGGCGCGCATGTTTGCAATTGCGGCTTTGCCACTGCCCCTGCTGCGCGCGGGCAGGGGATCGCGCGAAAAATGCTGAAGCATGCCTTGGAAACCGCCCTATCCTGCAACTACAAAGCCATGCAATTCAACTTTGTGGTTCAAACCAATGCCGACGCGTTGAAAATCTGGTCAGATAACGAATTTACCGAAATCGGGCGTTTGCCCCAGGCTTTCAAACATCCAACGCTTGGATTTATTGACGCGCTTGTCCTTCACAAAACACTTTAAGGAAACCCATGAAAACCCTATCCGAAAACGCCTGTTTTGGCGGCACCCAAGGTGTTTACAGCCATGCCTCAAAGGCCACAAATTGCGACATGACTTTCGGCTTGTTCCTGCCCGATGACGCGAAAATCGGTAAAGTGCCCTTGCTTTGGTTTCTGTCCGGCCTGACCTGCACCCATGAAAACGCAATGGTCAAAGCGGGCGCACAATGCTGGGCCGCAGAACAGGGCATCGCGCTTGTTTTCCCCGACACATCCCCGCGCGGCGAAGGCGTTGCTGACGACGACAATTTCGCGCTTGGTCAAGGCGCAGGGTTTTACGTCAACGCCACCCAAGACCCTTGGGCCAAGCATTTCCAGATGTGGGATTACATCGCAAAAGACTTGCCAGATCTCTTGTTCAACAATTTTGCTTTAGATGAAGCTGCGCAATCCATCAGCGGCCATTCAATGGGCGGCCACGGCGCATTAACCTTGGCGATGGCCCATCCGGGACGCTTTGCCTCGGTCTCAGCTTTCGCACCCATCGCCAATCCAACAACCACCGCTTGGGGCCGCGATCAAATGACAGCCTATCTTGGCGATGACGAAACCACGTGGGCTGGCCACGATGCAACCTTGATGATGCGTGAAACCGGATTTGAAGGCCCAGTTCTGATCGATCAGGGCGCTAACGACCAGTTTCTCGACAACCTAAAACCCGAGGCTCTATCCCACGCAATGGCCGAACGTCGCCAAGACGGCATTTTCCGTATGCAACCCGGTTATGACCACAGCTATTTCTTTATCTCGACCTTCATGGAAGACCATATTGCTTTTCACGCCGATGCGCTTTACGCGATATAGGCTATGAGCCATTACGATTTCATAGTTATCGGCAGCGGGCCTGCGGGCCGCTCTGCCTCGATCCAAGCCGCCAAACTCGACCGCAAAGTGCTTGTCATCGAACGCGGTGGCAAACTTGGCGGCGTGTCTGTGCATACCGGCACGATCCCATCAAAAACTGTGCGCGAAACCGTACTTAACCTGTCAGGCTGGCGCGAGCGCAGTTTTTATGGGCGCTCTTACCGTGTCAAAGACAACATCGATGCCAGCGATCTACGAAAACGTTTGCTACAAACGCTAAACCACGAAGTCGACGTTCTTGAACACCAGTTTTCCCGCAATCGCGTCGAAACGCTTATGGGTGAAGCTAGTTTCTTATCGGACAAAAGCGTCGAAGTCGCCTGCGAAGACGGCGAGTTAAAGCAACTCACGGCAGATCGCTTCTTAATCGCCACAGGCACACGGCCTTTCCGCCCGGATAACGTGCCGTTTGACTACGAAACAATCCTCGACAGCGACGAAATTGTCGAAATGAAACGCATTCCCAAAAGCATGATTGTGGTCGGTGCAGGCGTCATCGGCGTTGAATATGCAACTATCATGGCCGCTTTGGACGTTCGCGTAACGCTGATCGAACCGCGCGATAGCTTCTTAGACTTCATCGATCGCACCATCATTTCCGAATTCACGCACGAGTTGCGCGATTGCGGTGTTGATTTAAGATTAAGCTCACCTATTCAGAAATACGAAAAGAACGACACGGGCATCCGCGTTCATCTTGAAAATGGCCGTTCATGTCAGGCGGAAATGTTGCTGTTTGCCGCCGGTAGGCTTGGCGCGACCAACAAGCTCAATCTTGATAAGTGCGGGCTCGCCGTCGATCATCGCGGCCGGATCGAAGTCAATCAAGACACGTATGAAACGGCGGTATCTGGCATTTATGCGTGCGGTGATGTCATCGGCCACCCAAGCCTTGCTTCAACCTCGCTACAACAAGGTCGTATCGCCTGCTGTCATGCGCTGAACGAGCCGACGCTGAAGCAATCACCTTGGTTCCCGTATGGCATTTATTCCGTGCCCGAAATATCGACCTGCGGCATGTCCGAAGAAGAAGTTTGCGAACGCGGTATCCCTTATGAAGTCGGCATAGCGCGGTTCCGCGAAACATCGCGCGGGCAAATCATGGGCTTGCAGCACGGTATGTTGAAAATGCTGGTCTCTTTAAAAACCCGCCGCTTGCTTGGTGTTCAGATCATGGGCGAAGGCGCGACCGAACTTATTCACATCGCTCAAGCGGTTCTAAATCTAAAAGGCACGGTCGATTATTTCGTTGAAAACACCTTCAACTATCCGACCTTGGCCGAGGCTTACAAAATAGCTGGTCTTGATGCCTGGAACCGGATGCCGAAACCGAAGGTTGCTTAATTGACCGCCATTTACATTGATGCAGATGCCTGCCCGGTAAAGGCCGAAGCGTTGAAGGTTGCCGACCGCCACAAAATCAAAGTCTTTGTTGTTTCAAATGGCGGCATCCGGCCAAACCCGCATCCGCTGGTCGAAACGATTGTTGTACCGGATGGGCCAGATGTGGCCGATATGTGGATCGCTGACCGCGCAGTTAAAGGCGACGTTGTCGTTACAGGTGACATTCCTTTGGCAGCCAAATGCATCGAAAATGGCGCGCAGGCTATCCGCCACAATGGAGAGATTTTTACACCCTCCAACATAGGCACGATACTGGCCACGCGCGATTTAATGACCGACCTTCGGGCAGCTGACCCATTTCGCCAAGGTGGTGGAAAGCCGTTTTCCAAGGCGGATCGGTCGCGGTTTCTTGACAAGTTAGAAAGCGAAATCAGAAAGGCTAAACACGCCTAATCCGGTGTCGCATTCTGAACAGACCGCACCCCAATCACTCGCCACTCTGAAAGCAGAAGGAACTGCTTGCTCGATG
>JBLHMX010000073.1:0-12324 GCA_047622625.1 Paracoccaceae bacterium
CCTTCAAGATATGAGAGCGCCGCCACTGGCACAATCGCGGTGGTTAACAGCGGCGTAACGTCGGCCCCTTGATCGTCATTTTCAGCGGTGTAGATTTCAATGTCAGCCGGATTGGCCTGTCCCATGCTGACGTCCTGTTCCTGCGTAATGATATGGAGGTCAATTTCGGGAAATCGCGCCTGGAATGCCCTGATTTCCGGGGCGATCCACAACGTGGCAACACTTGACGTACATCGCAGAGTTACTTGTTTATGCAGTGTTTTTCCAAACAATTGGTCAGTGACTGTATCCAAGGTTTCAAGGGCGTCATTCACAACATTTAGGTAATCTTTGCCAACTGTCGTCAAGTAAATGGCGCGGTGTTGGCGGACAAACAGGGCCTCGCCCAAATAGGCTTCGAGGTAACGAATTTGTTGGCTAACGGCAGCTTGTGAAACGTTCAATTCTGTCGCGGCCAATGAAAAGCTTAGCCGCCTGCCGGCCGCTTCAAACGTGCGAAGTCCATTCAAACGGGGGCGGCGCATACCCTGCCCTTTCACATAAGGTTTACTTATGCTTTGTGGCAGTTAATATTGTTTGAGGCAAGGGGTGAATCAGGCCAATCTAAACCACAAGAGTGCATCCAGAAAAGTGGGCAATATGAACTTTTTCACGTTCCTTTCAGACGACGAGATAAAATACGTACACGAAGCATCCCTAGAAATCCTAGAAGAAACCGGGGTTTTGGTGCGCAACGAAAAAGCCCGCAAACGGTTCGCTGAACATGGCGCAATTGTTGACCATGACACCCAGATTGTGCGGATCCCAGCAAAGGTCGTAGAAAGGTACCGCAGAATGGTGCCACCTACGATCACTTTGCGCGGGCGCGACCCAGCTTTTGACCTCACATTTCCGCGAAAACTGCCCGTGATCGCAACGGCAAGCTCGGCCCCAGACATTGTTGATCCTGCTACGGGGATCTGCCGCAGGTCGACATCTGAAGACATCGCGCGGATTGCTCATTGTGTTAATGCATCTGAGCATTTTGACCTATTTTCGATTTCCACTTTGGCCGATGATGCCCCCAAGGATCAATTCAGCCTGACCCGGTTTTATGCCGCCCTAAAAAACTGTGTTAAGCCTGTGCGCACCTCGGTTTATGACATTCGCGAAGCCAAACAAGTGATTAAGTTGGGCGAGTTGATTGCAGGCTCAAAAGAAGCATTTTGGGAGCGTCCTTTCATCAATTTCGGCTATTGCGCTGCTGTGTCACCGCTGACGCTGGATTTCGACAGTACCGAAACCATGATGTATTTTGCTGAAAATAATATCACGGCTTACGGTACAATCGCTCCAATGGGCGGGCTTTCAACGCCACTTTCCCTGCCCGGTATGTTAACCATAATGAACGCCGAATGGCTGTCCGTGATGGTGCTGGCACAGATGAGCAAACCTGGAACCGAACAGATTTACAATTTCTTGCCTGTGTTCGCCGATATGCGCGATGGCGCCTATGCGCCCGGCGCCATTGAAATCGGCATGATGAATTCCGCCGTGTGTCAAATGGCCCGGTTTTATAACGTTCCTGCAGGCGGGTATCTGGGCCTAACGAATTCAAAGGTTGCAGATGCGCAATCGGGTTATGAAAAAGGCATGTCACCTTTGATGGGCGCGCTTTCCGGGGCGGACTTTATCGTTATGGGTGGTTTGCAAGACGCGCTGATGAGCTTTGATTTCGGCCAGTTAATGATCGACAATGAAATCGCTGGCATGGTTAAAAAAGTTCGCCGAGGCTTTGGTTTTTCACGCGAATCCGTCATGTTACAGGAGATCAAAGACACAGGCCCTGCAGGCATGTTCGCGGACAATCCATCGACATTGGAACGCATGCATACTGCCACTTTCACCACAGAACTGGCCGACCGGAACCTGCGTGAAAAATGGGAAATCGAAGGATCATCGACCATCCATCAACGCGGCCTAAACAAGGCGTTGGAAATTCTTTCTACCCCCAATTCGGTGGCCTTTGATAAAGACATAGACGCCCGTATTCGGGCCGAATTTGTTGGACTGGTCGCTGGCGACAGTAAACCGCAAAAAGGCTGGGGGCGCATTGACGTGGGACCAACGGTTGAGAAACGCCCGCGCCGCGTTAACCGCCGCCGCAAGCAATCCTGATGGCGAAACCATTCCCTACAAGTGCTGAAATCATAATAATTGGCGGTGGCATCATCGGCACATCTATTGCGTTTCATCTTGTGCGCGCCGGGGTCAAAGACGTTGTTTTGTTGGAAAAATCCAAACTGACTGAAGGCGCTACTTGGCATGCAGCCGGTCTGGTCGGTCAGTTTCGCAGCCAACAAAACTTGATGAGCTTGATGAATGACAGTGTGAAACTGTTTGATGGCTTGAAAGAAGAAACCGGACAAGACCCAAGTTGGTGCAAAGTCGGGTCCATGCGCATTGCCAGTTCGCCTGATCGTTGGGACGAGTTGTTGAAATCATATTCTGCAGCCCAAGCCGTTGGCTTTGAAATGCAGATGATGACGCCCTCTGAGGCGAAAGAAGTTTATCCATTAATGGAGATCGACGATCTAATCGGCGCGGCCTTTATCCCCGATGACGGACACATCGACCCAAACAGCCTGACCCAGGCCTATGCGCGCGGTATCCGCAAGTACGGCGGCCGTATTTTCGAAGGTGTGATGGTTAAAGACCTAGTGCGCATCGGCAATCGGATCAGCCACGTTGTAACCGATCACGGGAATATCGAGGCCGGAACTGTGGTTAACGCCGGTGGCCTTTGGGCGCGGCAAGTTGGTTGGATGGCGGGGGTCGAAATCCCGGCGGGCGTTGTTGAACATCAGTATCTTGTGACTGAAAAATCCGACAAAATTCCCGCCAATCTTCCAGCCTTTCGCGACCCTGATGGTCGGTATTACGCCAAGCCCGAACCGGGCGCTCTGGCCATCGGTGGTTGGGAAAAATCGACCAAAAAGGTTAACCCGCATGAAGGGTTTCCTTGGGGTCGCGAACGCCATTTGTTTGACGCCGACATGGATCGGATCGAAGAATTCTTGACCCCTGCCTTGCGCCGGCTGCCCATCCTTGGTGAACTTGGTGTGCGCACAATTGTCAACGGCCCGATCCCTATCTCGCCGGACGGCGAGCCGATCATGGGGCCAGTGCCGGGGCTGGATAATTTCTTTGCGGCTTGTGCGTTTACGTCAGGCATCGCGGCATCTGGTGGGGCTGGCAAAGCGGCTGCCAATTGGATCATGCATGGTGATCCCGGCCTTGATTTATGGGCTTTTGACATCCGCCGATTTGGCCCGCTGCAGGCAGGGGCTGATTTCTTGCATGATCGCGCAGTTGAAAGCTATGCGGAATATTACGCCATCCATTGGCCCGGCGAAGAATTGCAAAGCGCGCGCGGAGTGCGGCGAAGTCCGCTTTACCAAAAGCTAAAGGAGCAAGGCGCTGTCTTTGGCGCAAAATTCGGCTGGGAGCGGGCCAATTGGTTTGCCCACGGCAATATTGCCCAGTCAGACCAAAATGGTTTTGACCGCCCAGGTCAGGCCGAAACCGTTGGTCGCGAACACAAAGCAGCCCGGGAAGCCGCTGTTTTAATCGACATGTCGTCATTCACAAAATTTGAAATCTCCGGCAAGCAGGCCTGCTCCTTTTTGCAATATCTTGCTGTGGCCAATGTCGCAAAACCCGAGGGTGGGGCGACCTATACCCAGCTTTGCAATGCAAGAGGTGGGATCGAGGCGGATGTCACCATTATCAGGCACGAGGAGGACCGGTTTTGGTTAATCACTGGATCCGCCCTTGGCATTCGGGATCGCGGTTGGATCGAACAGAATATGCAAGTCTTTCGTGACCGCCACGGCGATGGCTGTGATTTGGTGATTGCTGATATAACCTCTGGCCTTGGTGTGATTAACGTTGCTGGACCGAATGCACGTGAAATTTTGCAGAAAGTTTCTGCAACCAATTTGAGCAATTTGTCGTTCGATTTCATGACGGCCAAAGACATTCGCATTGGCTACGCCCCTGCCCTTGCTTACCGCGTAACATACATTGGTGAACTGGGTTGGGAGCTGTATATCCCAACCGAATACATGGCCTATGTCTTTGATATATTGCAGGAAGCTGGCGCAGAACACGGCGTCTTAAACGCAGGATACCGCGCCATTGATAGCTTGCGATTGGAAAAACGGTACTTGGCCTGGGGCGTAGACATCACGCCGGATTACAACCCGATCGAGGCTGGGTTAGGTTTTTTGATCGATTGGAATAAAGGTGATTTTATTGGCCGTGACGCGTTGGCAAAAGTCAATGAACAGGGCGTTTCACGGCGGCTGATATGTCTTGCCCTAGATGACCCATTGCATGTTTTTGGCGGCGAAGCGATTTTGTCACGCGGCAAACCAATTGGCCAATCCACCAGCGGCAATTTTGGCTATAGCATCGGGAAATCGCTGGTTCTTGGGTACGTGCCAATTGATGCAATCAAAGCCGATGATTTTGCAGTTGAAGCATTTGGTGTTCGCAGCAAAGCCAATTTGATCGTAGGCGCGGCTTATGATCCTAAACGGATAAAAATACTGGCATAGGATCAGATTTTCGCCGGCGCAACATTGGTGCCAAAAGCCAGGCCATCAAGTTCAGATTGGGCCGCCTTCATGCCAGTCATGCAAAAAAGATATTCCGGGCCGCGTTCAACCCGAAGGTCCATCGTTTCCTGAACGTCCAGCGTATTATACCCGATTTGAGTGTAATAAATTATTCTGGCGCGCACTTCTGCCTCGGACTTACTGTATCCAAATCGCTCGAACATTGCGCTAACGGCGTCAAGTAGGATGGCGTCGGATTTTTCCATAGCATCATGAACAGAGCCTGATCTGCGTGCCCAATCGCGCACCGCAAAATCCAGCCGTGTATCAAATTTTCCACTAGTCACCCAGCAAGCAAAGACATTGACCAACCCGTGATTAATCGTGGCAGCTGGCAGGTTTGAGGCGTCAACAATCGCCTTGGTATTGGTGGCTTGCCAATGATCCAGCAACGCATCCAACAGTTCGGAACGGTTCTTGAAATACCAATAAAAACTGGACCGTGCGCAGTTCAATTGCTTTGACAAAACCAGAACTTTGACATTTTCCACACCACCCGACACCAAAGTCTCAAGCGCGCAGTCAATCCAATCTTGTTTTGTTGTCCGTTGTGGCCCACGCCCTTGAACGCCTGATTTACTCACGCCTCTCATGGTTTTTTCCCTGATGATTTAGCCAAAAGCTAGCGTCCCTTGAACAACCCGCCCAAAACACCGCGCACAATTGCAGAACCCGCGCGGGTGCCCAAGGATCGTGCAAAGGATTTAGAAAACGCTTGCCCAACGCTGTCACCGCGCGAGCGTTTAGATGTTGATCGGCTAACGCGAGCGCCAGAATATCGGCGCGCCGAAGAATATTCGCGTGCCATCATCGGTTGGTCTTCTTCTTGTTCTTCGGCTTTGGCTGCCAGATTTGCCGCTTCGTCCGCGCGTTTGGTCAAGGTTTCGTAAGCACTGTCGCGATCTACAACCTGATCGTAAATTCCGGCCATCGGTGACGCCTTCAACAATTCTTGGCGCTCCGCTTTTGTAAGTGGGCCAAGTTGCGACGATGGCGGGCGGATCAACACCCGCTCCACCATCGAAGGCACACCCTTTTTCTGTAAAGTCGATACCAACGCCTCGCCCACACCAACATCTCGGATGGCGTCTGCCGTGTCAAAAGCTGGATTTGGCCGGAATGTTTCCGCGGCAGCACGCAATGCCCGCTGATCGCGGGGTGTAAAGGCGCGCAAAGCATGTTGAATGCGATTGCCCATCTGTCCAAGAATGTCTTCGGGCACATCAGCCGGATTTTGCGTTATAAACCAAACCGACACGCCTTTAGAGCGGATTAAGCGCGCGACTTGTTCCACCTTATCGATCAACGCTTTTGGGGCATCGTCAAACAGCAAATGCGCCTCGTCGAAAAAGAATACCAGCTTGGGTTTGTCAGGGTCGCCGACCTCTGGCAAAGTCTCAAATAGTTCCGACAGCAGCCAAAGTAAAAAAGTAGCGTACAGTCTTGGGGACGACATCAATTTATCGGCCGCCAACACATTAATCTGACCACGGCCATCTGGCGCAAGGCGGATAATATCCGACAATTGCAAGGCCGGCTCGCCAAAAAACTCAATCCCGCCCTGATTTTCAAGCACTAGAAGTCGGCGTTGAATAACACCAATAGATGCGGTCGAGATATTACCATAACGCATGGAAATCCCTTTGGAATTCTCGCCCAGCCAAACCAACATCGACTGCAGGTCTTTCATGTCAAGCAACGCCAATCCCTGTTCATCGGCCATTCGAAAGGCGATGTTGACCACGCCTTCTTGCGCCTCTGTCAACTCAAGCAGTCGCGAAATCAGCAATGGCCCCATTTCTGCAACTGTGGTCCGCACAGGGTGGCCCTGTTTGCCAAATAGATCCCAAAAAGTCACGGGGAAGTTCTGATAAACATAGTCGGTAAAGCCGATGGTATTCGCGCGGCCAGTAAAAGCATCATGAAGTTTGAAGTCTGGTGAACCGGCTTTGGCCAAACCTGACAAATCACCCTTAACGTCTGCCAAAAATACCGGCACGCCGCGCGCAGAAAAGCTTTCGGCTAGAATTTGCAAAGTAACCGTCTTGCCGGTTCCGGTGGCACCCGTAATAAGACCGTGGCGATTGGCGTATTTTAACGTAAGTTCTTGAGCTTGGGCGTAGTCCGCACCGCCACCGCCGATAAATATGCGATCCTGTTCAGCCATATTTCCTGTCATTTTTCCTGTCATTTTCGCCCCAAGCGCAAATAGATTTTCAGCCAGCATACATTCTTAACTGTTTTGCACCATGCTGGAATTGCCAAAGCACGCGGTTATCTGCGTTTTGGTGTACTTCCTCCCTGTTGACTGGCCGCGTGTTCTCACGCGGTCTCTTTTTTTGAACACCCAGACACCTGATAGAGTCACTGTTTCCAATTCGGTGACAAATCACACAAATCACCCGCATTGTTCACGTTTTCAACTGTTGACCGGAATTGCCGCCTAACTTAATGTGATAGATGTTACAAAGTCGGCCGGTCCGACGGGGAGAACCGCGAATGCGGGAAACGGGGTGCCAATAGGCGCCCCTTTTTCGTATTGTTGCCAGTAACGAATTAATTCGGCGCAAATCTGCCATAATTCAACAAATCTCTGAATTAACAACTGACAAAGTCCACGAACAAAGATAAACCCCAGTCAAACAAATATGGCGGAAAACCGATGAAACTTTTACACAAATTTTGCGTTCTGGCATTGGCCTCAACCTTGACAATGACATCTGGCGCAATGGCGCAGGACGACACGACAACTAATTCTGAGGAATTCCCCACTGGGACCGAACCCGTAGTTCAACCTGGTCAAACTTACGCACGTGAAGTTTTTGGCGACTGGGAATTACTGTGCATCAAGACCCCTGAAGGCCCTGAACCGTGCGAAATTGGCCAGTTGATTTTGGATGCCAACGCGACGCCAGTTTCGGATGTTCGGATTTTCCCATTACCGCAAGGCAGTGCTGCAATTGCTGGCGCAAATTTCATTACGCCACTTGGTGTTTTACTGCAAAGTGGTCTGGTGTTTGGGATCGATGACAAAGAGGTCAAACAATACCCATATCAGTTCTGTAACAATATCGGATGTATTGCACGGGTCGGATTTACCCCGCTTGAACTACAGGCAATGCGCAAGGGCGAAGTTGGCAAAATGACGTTTCGTATGGCCAATGCTCCAGACAAGCCTGCTAATATTGAGCTGTCCTTGAAAGGTTTTGCAGCAGCTTTTGCAGCCCTTTCCAAGTTACAGCTAGAACAAAGCCAGTAACTGCTGCGCTAAATAGCGCGGAGGGCAAGCACAGCATTTAAACCGCCAAAAGCGAACGCATTTGACAATGCGGCGTCGACCTTGTGGTCGCGCGCGGTATTAGGAACGAAATCAAGCGCGCATTCGGGATCAGCCGCTCGATAGCCAATCGTGGGTGCGATCACGCCATCTTTTAGTGCCATGATGCAGGCCAGCAATTCAACCGCGCCCGTGCCGCCAATCAAATGACCATGCATTGATTTGGTTGATGAAATCATCAAGTAGTCAGCATCCCCGCCGAATACATCAGAAACAGCCGCGCATTCGGTTTTGTCGTTAGCCGCAGTACCCGTGCCGTGGGCATTGATGTAGCCCACGCTTGCGGGGTTCATTTTGGCGTCACGCAGCGCGCCCGAAATCGCACGTGCAGCGCCCTGTTTTGACGGCATTACAATGTCTGATGCATCTGATGTCATGGAAAAGCCTGCAATTTCGGCCAATATTTCCGCGCCACGAGCCTGCGCGTGCGCAAGCTCTTCGAACACAAAGATCGCGGCACCTTCTCCCTGAACCATACCGTTTCGCGTAGCACAAAATGGCCGGCAGCCATCGGGTGACATAACGCGCAATCCTTCCCAAGCTTTGATGCCACCAAAACAAAGCATGGCTTCCGACCCGCCAGTCAGCATGACCTTGGACACGCCCGCGCGTACTAGATTAAACGCCTGTCCCATCGCGTGGTTGCTAGACGCACAGGCCGTAGCCACGGTGTAACTTGGCCCCTGCAGGTTGTGGATCATCGACACATGGCTGGCAGCAGCATTGTTCATTAAACGTGGCACAACAAAAGGATGCACCCGGTTTTTACCTGCCTCATAAACCGACCGATAATTTTCGTCTTGGGTCTGCAACCCGCCACCTGCTGTGCCTAAAATCACGCCGGTCTGGGCCGCCAATTCGTCGCGGAACACAAGGCCTGATTGGGTTACTGCCTCGCGCGCAGCGTAAATCGCAAATTGGGTGAAGCGGTCGTAAAGGGCTATTTCCTGACGGTTGAAATGGTCTTCAGGCTTGAAATCATGCACCTGCCCGCCGATGCGGATCGACAATCGTTCAACGTCGGTAAATACCATTGGTCCGATGCCAAGCCGACCTTCACGCAGGCTTTCCAAAGTTTGCGCAACATTCCCGCCCAAAGAATTGATCGTGCCCTGGCCGGTAATAACAACGCGCTTCATTTGGCAGCAACCAACCGTTCCACGCCCCTGATTATAGCGCTGACGGTTGAAATATCAAAATTCGACGGACCATCACCTAGCGATGCCGTGCCATTGGCATTAAATGGTACTTCGACATCAAATGTTTCTTCGATAGCGAAAACAGTTTCTACCAAACCCAACGAGTCGATGCCAAGTTCATCCAAAGTGGCATCAATGCGGATATCTTCGACATTCAGCACAGCTTGTTCCGCAAGGATTGCAATAATCTTATCTTTTAGCACGGGATTCATCCGTCTCTCCTGTTGGGAATGAACGGTGTTTACGATTTGTCGATCAGCCTTGAAACTTGTTTTTGTAAATCGCCAAATTTGGCAACCAAGCGAGGCAAGCGTCGCAGGGCCTTATAAGCCTCGATATTGGTTTCCATTTTCATGGCTGGATACCCCATCATCACACGCCCCGCTGGCACATTCGACAATATTGCAGTCGCACCAGCAGCGATTACATCGTCCCCTAACACCAAGTGGTCGCCAACACCTGCTTGCCCACCAAGGATGACTCGATCCCCCAAAACTGTTGACCCCGCAACCGCGGCATGGGCGCACAACAAGCAGTGTTCGCCAATTTTAACATTGTGGCCAACCTGCACATGATTGTCGATTTTGCTACCAGAACCGATCTGAGTCGAGGCGATGGTGCCTTTATCAATCGTTGCAGACGCGCCCAGTTCGACGTCGTCCCCGATCACCACAGACGCGTTAGACGCAATCCGGGCATAGGCTTGATGTTTGACTTTACCGCTGGTTTTGAAATCTCTACGCGCCTCTTCGGCCCCACTTGGTTCCGGCGTGACAAATGAAAAACCATCACTGCCAACGACAGAATTATAATGCGCAATGAACCGGGCACCTATTTGCACGCTTGAGCCTATGCGAACACCGGAATAAACCAGTGCATCGCCGCCAAGCTCGGCATCTTCGGCGATTGTTACCTGTGACATTATTTGTGAATTCATGCCGATTTTCGCGCGCGCGCCAATTACCGTGAATGCACCAACCGAAACACCTGCGCCGATGTCAGCAGTTGGATTGATCACCGCAGTTTCGTGGATGCCCTGTGCAATTTCGGGAAGGCGGTCAAACTTGGCTGTAATACCGGCCATTGCAAACCTTGGGCGGTTCACAAAAATCGCGGCCTTCAACCCCATTGCCTGCCAATCGGCACCGGGCCATAAAACTGCTGCAACGGCATTTCCTTGAGACAAGGCGTCGACGTAGGATCTATCCATTGCCAGGGCCAAATCACCCTGTTGGGCAACTGAGGGTTCCGAGGCCCGCATAACACGAATATCAACTTCGCCAGCACATTCAGCGCCCAATGCGGCGGCAATTTCGCTGATGGTAAATGTCATTCACTGTTCCACAAAAAAGGGCGACCAAGGGGTTACCCGGTCGCCCTGATGATCCCGTTACTGAGGGTGTTTTAGCTTCGAACCGCGCGCATGACCACCCCAGCCTTTTGCAAGGCCTTGAATATCTTCTTATCCCGCCCATAAATATCAGCGCGGTAATTTGGTCGGCCCTGAGGCGTGATCCATGCCGAGTGGTAAACCAAATGCACTGGAATTGCCTGATCAAGATCGACCTGTGACTCACGCCCTGAATCCAGAAGGTCATGGAACAGGCCTTTTGGATTGCTGGACTGGCGTTTTAGCAAAGTATAGGCCAGTTCAAACGGTTTTTGCACCCGCACACAACCGTGGCTATAGGCACGTGCATCGCGTGCAAATAACGATTTGCTGGGCGTGTCGTGCAAGTAGATGTTGAACCGATTAGGGAACATAAACTTAACCAAACCTAAAGCATTTCGGGTACTTGGCGGCTGCTTTATATCAAACGGGAAGTTTTTGGAATTGTACAAAGAATAATCAAGCTTAGCCGGATCAACTCGCTGACCTTTCGCATTCGTCATGCGAAGACCCTGACGTGTTAAAGACGTTGGATCTTTTTTCAACATCGGCAAGTATTCATTGCGCGCAATGGATTGCGGCACATGCCACGTTGGATTGATAATCAAATGGGTCATTTCATCGGTAAACTCAGGTGTGCGGAATTTACCCGCTTTGCCGACAACAACCCGTGTTTCAAACGTCGCTTTGCCATTATCCATGACATAAGCGCGGAAATCGGCCTGATTGACAAACACATGTCGTTTGCCACGAGGCTTGTTCAACCAACGCTGGCGTTCAAGTCCAACAATGACCTGTTGCAATCGTGTTTGAGCTGACACATTCATCGCCTTGATCGTCGCACTTCCTGCAACACCGTCAGCGTTTAAGCCATGATCAACCTGAAACAGCTGAACAGACCTTTGCAGGATCTCGTTGTATTCTGGTGACGTGCCCAGTTTTTTGTAGCCAAGTGCGGTCAGACGCTTGCGCATTTCGACAACTTTTTTGCTGCTTTGCCCAGGCTTCAGTTTCTTCGCGGACACTTTTGCGCCCCACCCGCCATGGCCAAGTATCTTCTCAAGCCGCGCCTTTTCCTTTAACAAACGCTGGTAATCCGGATGTTTCGGCGGTAGCGATTTCAAAAACGCCGATGGCGAACTTTTAGAAAATGCGATCAGGTTCTTCATGCGATCCCGGCGCGGCGGAAAGACGTATAGTTCTTTGTCAATTTTCAGCGGCTCAAGAATGCCGGATTGAACGTCCTGCGCGTATTGCAGAAACTTCTTGGACGTTTCAACTTCTAGAACGCCCCGGGCCTTGGCGGATTTAATAGAGCCAAAGTCCTTTTTCATCTGCGCCGGATTGTACCGGCTTGTCGGCAATCCATGTACCCAAGACTTTGAAGTCGCATCCAAAAATGCACGACGGCGCTGACGGTCTGAATTACCTGTCCAAATAGGCTTAAACTGGCGTTCTTTGTAAAATTCTAAGATGGCCGGATCGCTTGCGGCGGCAAGGGCTACGGCCTGCTTGAACGCCGTGCTTTGCGCGAAACCTGCTGACGCCGTTCCAAACGAAAAAACGCTGGCCAAGGCCGCGATTAACACCCAAAATCGAACGGTTCCGATCAGCTTATTCTGTTGAATGAACGACATATCACGCCTCACAATTTAATGGACACACTTCTATTTACACTACTATATATGGTACACGCCTGATCCCCAAGTCTATTCACGTTCGTGCGAGCCCTGAAAT